>NZ_JABAEE010000077.1:0-29561 GCF_023701885.1 Pseudomonas sp. CG7
GGATGCTCGACCCGGAAACGGGATCGACCAAGGTCGCCTCGGTTGCGTTCAGCTTCGTACTGTCGTGCACCCGAAGCACCATTCCCTCCGGTTGTCGCACGTACACCGGCCGAGCGGTGACAGCGCCTGTGGCTGCATCCCGGACTGTAACGCGGTAAAACCCTCCAGCATCCGGGCTCAGCCCTCGTAGAACCGTTCCATCCTGTACCGCGTAGCGGCTGTAGACTGCTTGTTCCAATGGCAGCCCAATGGATATTTCCTGTTGGCTTAGACGGGCCAATACCGCTCGGGAGAACGATCCATTTCGTGAGGTACCCATCGCACCACCGATAGGTCGTGGCGCGATGCCGGCGCGGATCAAGTATTTGACGATGTTCAGGTGAAGCGGGATTTGACCGGTCTTGGCTACCCTCAAGTACATCTGCAAAGCGGCATAGCCAGGGGCTACAAACGAAACCACATCCAGGAGCGTTTCGAACGCCATCACGGTCAGGTTGAAAATGGTTTGGTGCAGGATGTTGCGGTTGCTGTTTGAGCGATGATCGGCATGGGCGATTCGAAATCTCACGTGCGCCTCATGCAGCGCTTCAGACAAATTACCGCTGATCAACGCGCCACGGACCAAGGGGCGACCGCTTCGCGTCCCGAAGATTTGTTTCAGTTCTTCAGGATTGTCAGTGGCGATGCGGGAGGAGAAATAGACCTGCCATTCTTCCTGTTGAAGAAGCTGCGCAACACCATCATTGAGATTGGCAAACTCATGGAGATCATCGCCACCGGGACTGTCCGGAAAATAGACGCCAACAGTGCCCTGTATTATCGGCCCGTCCTGATCTGAAAAAATCAACACACCGTCGACACTGGTTGCGTTGCCCAAGGTGCCATGCTGGCCTCCAGCGCCTACCGCTCCACCGAGCAGCAGACTGTAGACGTGTACCTCCCTTCCCTGAACCCTTATGCGATCCTTCGCCAGCAATGATTTGATCACCGCATCCTGCCAGAGCACGACCCGTTTTTCGGTGCGCGCTGGATGGGCAGTGACATCTGTCACGGTCTCTTTGAGTACATCATCACCCTTGAGGGCGGCTTCGTAGCCCTTGAAAGTCATATTGGCCAGGTAAGCGTCCCACCAGGCCTCCTTGTAATCCGGCGCATTCATTTTTTCCCTGAGGTACGTCTCGTAGCGGCCACCGATATCAAGGCTTGTCGCCATCTTGGCAAGCTCAGGCCCCTTCAAAAGAATGAAACGACGGGTCTGGGGATGGCTGATGGGTTGGCCGTCCTGATCGACCAGATAGACCGGCCGGATTTCCTTCATGGCATTGGGGTACTGTGAAGGGCGCGTATTCTCGATCATCAATTGGGTCAGGCTGGTGGCCCGCGAGTCCTTCGAGGTACACGCGCGCCCTTGAAACAGGGTAATCAACGTCCGGTCTGGATCCGGATCAATGTCCTGGTGCAGATGCTCCTGGAGATAAGCGACGATTTTTTCGCGAGTGAACTCCGATAGTGTCTGAACGCGTCTTTTGGCAATTTCGCCTTCCGCGGTCAGCGCCTCCTCTTCGAGGAAGCGATAGATGCGCTTCTGTGCAACCGTCGCGACTTTGTAGGCGCTCGGACGGCTGTTCTTGAACAAGGTTTCGCTTCGGGCGATCAGCACACCGTCGAGCGCCAGCATCGGCAATTCCAGCGCTTGCTCGGCATCCAGCGCAAAGCGGGCCAAATCGAACTGAACCCGTTCCGGTGCTTTCAGAACGGCTTGTAACGCCGCGTACTGAAGATCAAGCAGGTCTTTTGCTGCCTGCTCGAAGACATGTTCGGGAAGCGCCTGGTCAATACTTTTGATTTTGCGCTGCTGCCCTTGATAGACCGGGCTTACCGAATTCACCAACTCGCGGAACTCATCGAACCGCTGTATGCCTCCTTCCATGGAGTACAGGAATAAAACCGGCTGATCACTTTGCTTTATCACCATCGCAGCCGGCCACTTCTGAACCAGGTCGCCGTCCATTTCAAGCATGACTTTGTACACATGGGGACGATGCGCTTGCCTCATCAAACTTCCCCTAGCCGACTCTGAAGGGTGCGTCGTGATGATGCCCAGCAGGCGATCCTCGTCATTGCGCAGGTTCCGCTCTGCCTGGGTTAGCCGTGCAGCGGGGTCTCGATCGGCTTTGTATAAATCGAATAAATACAGGAATCGTTGGGAAAGCCTGAGCACCAGCTCATCTTGCGCGGTGGAGGGGATAACCGGGTCGAGGGCATCTCTCACGGTCTCCTTCGTGCGAAATGCGGCCAGATCATCAAGAAACTGACGCCTCAGGTGAATATGGGTGGTCGGGTTCTCGATATGGAACGCCGACGTCATGGCCGTCAGGATATGCACATCCACCGGGTCGACGAATAGGCTTTCGGTCTCTTGCACCGTGTCCGAGCGACTGAAGAACCCTACGCTTCCCTGGGCGTATACAGGAGGCTCATCAGTGGACAAACAGTCCATCATGACTTCGCTGAAACTCAATGAAGAAACCAATGAGCGCGCCCCGAGCGAATCTGTCGTGAAGTGATTCACATAACAATTGTCCGGGTCGATCGCCAGTAGCGCTGCGCCACGGAATTTGTCCGGTTTGATCTTTTCCCTGATCGAATTGACCAGCAAATTCTTCAGCGCCGTGTCGAACGTGGGCAAGCCTGCGAACAAACGATCCAGATCGGCTTTATGGGTGGCCAGACGTGTGAGCTGTTTGTGGCGAGCCGCTTCTTGAGGGGCGAGCGGGTTATCTTGACTGACGGAATCGGTCTCAAAAGCGAGTCCAGGCCCCCTGTAGCCCGGCGGCACGCCTGCCTGCAACTTCTGCAACAGGCTTCTTGGAAGCACAAAGCCGTCGATACGAAGTGCCGAAAAGTCCCGCTTCATATGGCTTCTGTGGGGATACTCGATCCAATCCTCGCATCGGTTGTAAGCCCCGAGGGAAGCAATAGGCTTGCTTTGATAGGCCTTGAGAAAACCCTGCGTAACAGCGGCACGCAAGGGAACCGATGCGATTTTATCTTCAGCAGCCGAACCAGCGGCTCCAACTTCCCGGTACGTCACACGAAGCGGTGTATCACCCAGCAGTCCCAACGCCAGCAACCACTGATCGGCAAACTTGTGCGGCTCGAATGCATGGCCGTCGGGTAGTGAATGAATAGGCGTAAGCGTGATGCCAGGCGCTTGGAGCGGCACGCCTGGTTCATCGTTAATAAATAAGGTCATGGGGGGGTCCGTTTGTTTATTGAAGAACCCCGACCCTATCCTTCCGTCGCCGCCATGGAGCGATACATATATATAGGCAACCTTGGGCGGCCACATGCATATGTGAATGCGTGTTTCCGCAGCGTTGCCATCGCGTGCCAGCCACGCGATGGCGATCGGATCACTCCGCTTTTGGTGGTCGTCTCGAGGCAAGAAATCGCCTGAGTGATTCGGGTGTGACGCCCTCGTTGGCATACTGCCACGCCCATTCGGGTATTCCGCCGTGATGACTCACGTAGCGCGCGAAGCTCAGGCGGCTGTGCTCCGCCCGGTTGCCCGAAAACCTGAAGCGCCGCAGGAACTGCTGGGCCTCTCCTTGGCTCACCGCGTATGCCCCCAGCAGCAGTTGATGCGCACGCGTTTCCTCGCTTAGCAGACTGTCCACCAATGCGCCCGCGAAAGCCGACTCGGACGCCAGCGAACCAGGCCGCTGGAGCGTTTCGCGAATCAGGTCGTCGCTGTATTGCACGCTGATCAGATCGTCCCAAACGCTTCTGGCGCCCTCGGCTGTGATGCCGGGCATGTTGTAGATTGAGCTCCAGACACCAGGGCTTTGTAACAACAAAGCGACCCGGGTGTTAGAAGGAGACTGTCCTGGCGCGCTGAACAATCTGACGACGGCAGGTAGATCGACATCCACCAGATTGCCCCGAACACCGCCAATGAATCGCATGAAACTCATCAATATCTGCTGGCGGAAAATAATGTCGCGAAGGTTATGGTCGTCGAACGCTCGCATCCAGCTGATATCGATGTCGCCGGTGATCACGACTTCGGTATAACGCGTGACGGTGTAGGCGGCGATGTGTCGAAGCCGCTCATCGGTCAGGCTCGGATCGCGTATCCACTGGGACACCACGCTCAATGGCAGCATGCCGCCCAGGTTGGAAGCGATAACTGGGGACTGCAAAGCGATTTCGGCGCGCCTGAGCAAATCGGGACACCGGCCAAGGGCTACCCTGAGCAAGTCAACGAGGTCTTCGGCGCGGTCATAGTAAATGTACTGATCCATCAACCGCGCATCGTCACTAACAAGCTTGCCTGTTTCGCGCTCAAGTCTGCGCTGGACATCCTTGAGGTCACCCCGATCTATCAGATAAGCGTCCCCCACCAGCTCATCCAACTGTTCATGGCTCATTTCGCCGTGCAAGGCCTGGTCAAACTTGACATAAGCCATGAGATTCCGCGGATGGTGATCGGTCAGTTCCCGGGCCCTCAGGCCGTATTCAAGCATGATGTGCAACACGTCCTGGGAGAGCATGAGGTATTCGTTGTTCATCAGTTCGAGAACTTCACGATCAACAATTGGACCCAATAATATGTCCTCGAAAAACTTGATCAGGTCGTCTTCGTTGGCCAGGTAAAAAGGAAAATCGCTCTGTATCAATTGGCCAGGCGTTCGTGGCGAGAAATGTCTGGCGATGCTATGCAGCATTTCCGGAGGCAAGCTCAAGGATTGTGCATTTCGCAAATAGTCACGCAGCGAAGCTTCGGCGGATGACCGCAAATAATTCATGATCGGTTGGAACAGGTGGTGCGGATTGGGGCCGCCATGAATCATTTGCGTCAGGTCAAGCACTGCCGCCTTTCCCAGAAGTTGCTCCAACGTCGGCGCGTTATCGACAAGCGCCTGCCGTATCCCGGAGACTTGAGGGGCCAAATAATGATGGATCTCTGGATGCTGATCGATGTAATCGGCGGCGGCATCACGCCGCCCTCTTATGGAAAAGTCCCCCTGTAGCCGCCCATCATTCAGGCCGCGAGCAACGGCGTTGAAAAAGCAGTCACCGTCGGCGGGGATCTCCATGACGCGCTTGCCCAAGACCAGGCTGTAATGATTTTGGCCCGTTCGCCGCAGGACAATATCCGTGCTCGCCCTGTCGGGATGAACGCTATTTGGGTATACACGCTCATCCCGCCCTGGGGTGTAGCGCACTGACCATGCGCGCCCGGCGGACATCTCATCGATGAGCAACAAGCTGCGATTCTGCGGCCAACTCGGCATTCGGGTGATGATGGAGGGGACCAGGTCCATGACCTCGTTGTCCCAGTTACCCAAGGTACGGACGGCGTCGGCGATACTTGGGTCAGTCAGGGCAGGCACCTTGGGCTTGGAAGGGTCCGACGGAGGCGGTGTCTGGGAAGGCCGTTTACCCCCGCCCTGGCCGAATCCCACGGCGCGCCATTCGCCATTGGGCATGCGTGCCACGGTACTTCTCATCACACCACTGGAACGGATGTTCAGACCCGTTAATGGATCGACGATCGTGGCCTCGATGGCGGTCATTTTCGTGTGAGCGTGCACGCGAAAAACCGTCCCGTCGGGTTGCCGCACATAGACCTGTGCCGTGCCGTCATTGTTGAGCCTGGGACGATAGAAGCCTTGGGCATCAGGGGCCAGCCCTCGGATCGGCGCCGTATCCTTAACGGCGTAACGATGATAGATCGCTTCCTCCAGTGGCAATCCGGCCAACGCTTCGCCTGCATGTTGACGAGCTTTCACCGCTAGAAACGAGGCTTGGCCCCGTGATGGAATCGTCCAGCCGTGGGCCCTGCCGTGTCCAAGACGGTTAGCCACTTTGTCGATGAAGACCAAGGTATCAAGGTCCCGTGGAACCACACCGCTCCTGAGCACGAACGAGCCGGTTCTCACGGCTCGCTTGAGTAGCTGGACACCCGGCACCGCCAGCACACCTGCCACTTCCAACAGAATATCGACCGTCACCATGAACACCCGGGCAGCGTGGTGACGCCGGACGTCCAGGTTGCTGTTGGACAAGTGATCGGCATGGGCGCTGTGAAAATTTACATAGGCGCGATGAAGCGTTTCCAACAAGTCACCGGTAATCAAGGAACCACGAATCAGCGGCCGACCGCGTCGCTGCGCTGATAAACCCTTCAATTCGTCAGCATCGGGCGCGGAGATTCGCGAACGGAAATACGCCTGCCATTTTTCTTGCAGCAGAAGCGCCCCGACGCCCTCACCCAGATCGGAAAATTCCTGGAAGTCGTCGCCCTCAGGGCTGTCTGGAAAGTACACCCCGACGGGGCCCTTGATTTCCGGTCCGAGCTGATCGGTAAAAATCAGTGCGCCATCCACACTGAGGGCGTTGCCCATCGCCCCATGCTGCCCTCCTGCGCCCACGCTTCCTCCGAGCAGCAGGCCATGGACATGCACTCTTCGCCCGAAGACCTGGGCACGAGCCTCCGCCACCGGAGACTTCAACACGGCGGCCAACCAGAGAGGCACCCGCTTTTGCAGCTTCGGTGGGTTGCCGGTCTTGTCCAGGCCAGTAGCCTTGAACACGCTGTCGCCCTTCAGTCCAGCCTCGTAGCCCTTGAACTTCAAGTTCGCCAGATACGCCGCTTGCCATGCCGCCTTGTATTGCGGTTTGTTCATCTCCTCTCGCAGCAGGATTTCATAGTGACCGCCGACATCCAGGCTCTTGGCCATGCGGGCGAGCTCGCTCCCGGTCAAAGTGATCAGAACGTCATTCTCCGGGTGTCGAATGCGCTGACAGTGCTGGTCGACAAGATAGACGGTCGACACTTCGCTCATCGCCTCCGGATAGTCTGGCGAGCGGAGATTGTCCAGCATCAGCTGGGTCAGGCTGATGGTGCGCGACTGCCTTGGGTTGGCTTTGTTGCCAAAAGACAGCGTGACCTGGGTCCGGTCCGGATCGGGCTTAATGGCCGGGTGCAACGTTTGCTTAAGGTATTGCTTGATCTTCTCCTGAGTGAATTGCACGAGCGTCTGGGCGCGACCACTCAGTTCATAGACCCCCCGGTACACCCGGGCTTCCAGACGACGATAGGTCGCTTGCTCCGACAGTGTCGCGGATGCGTAGTAGACCGGACGGTTGTTTTCGACCCGGGTCAACCGACGCACCGCCAACGGCTCGGAGAGCGATAGCACAGGCAGACTCAGCGCCTCTTCTGCCTGTTGGGCAAACGCCTCCAGGGCCATCGTCCCGTCGATGGGTGTGCTCAGGAATTTCTCGAGCGCTGCGCTTTGCCACTGGAAAAGAGCCGAGGCCGCCACTTCAAACACATGCCCGGACAGCTCGGAGGAGATATTCAGGATCGTGCGTTCCTGCCCGTCATAAAGCGGACTCACCGCGGCGGTCATCGCCTCAACGGACGGGAAGCCCTGCAGGCCGCCTTCCAGGGAATACAAAAACAACCGTTGTCGTTCGGTTTGCTTGATCACCATAGCGGCGGGCCACTGCTGCGGCGTTGCGCGTCCCGTATCGAGCATGACCGCATAAACATGGGGGATGGGCGCTCGCTGCAAGCGCCCCCTGTCGAGCATGGAGGGGTGAGTGCTGATGATGTTCAACAGGCGGTCATCGTCGGCCTGTTGCGTTCGCTCACCCGGTGAGGCAGCCGGCTTGCGGTCGGCTTTGTACAGGTTGCAAAGGTGCAGGAAGCGCCTTGAAAGCAGATGAACGAAGACCGCTTGCGCCGTCGATGAGTCTGCCTTGTCGAGGATGCCCGCCCAGCGCTCGCTGTTGCGAAAGAGACGGAGGTCGTCACGCAATTGCTGCCTCACCGTCTCGTTGGTCGTCGGGCCGGCTATGTAAAACGTCGACTCCATCGCTTGTAGGATTTTGCTATCCGCAGGGCTGGAAAAAATACTGTCAGCTTCGTCCACGGTATCCGGGCGAATGTAGAAACCCACGCCACCGGCCGTATAGGTGGGCGGCGTATCGGCTTTCAAACTGCTACGCATCACGTCGGTAAAACTCTGCGAGTGCGTCAACATGCGCCCGCCATCCGAATCGATGGCGAAGTGATTCACGTAGCAATGATCAGGGTCGATATGTTCAAGCAGCGATGGACGGAGCTTACGCTCGGGTATTTTTTTCTTGATCGAGCTGACCAACAGGCTATTGATCACCGAATCGAAAGTTGGCAGGCCGGCGAATAGAAGCGCCAGGCTCTTCTGGTTGGCGTCCAGCAGCTTCAATTGTCGCAGCTGCTCTTTGCCGGCGGCGCTCAGGTCGTCGTCTGGCATGGGCGTTTCTGTTGGTACAGGCTCGCAGGACGGCTGGCGGTCACCACTCAATGGCGCCGCGCTGGATATCGGGAGGGGGGTGGGTTGATTTGTCGAAGCAGAGGGCATCGGACTGTCCAAGGGTTGATTGGAAAGTCCGGAAACCTAACGCGTCAGTCACGCAGCACGGCCATACATATGTATGGCGTCGCTGTCGCTTTGGGTGAAAATCGTAAGCGGGGATGAACAGGTGGCCAGCCGATGCCTCGGCCAACCGCCACGCCACTCAACCCAATTGTTGCGCCAGGACGGCAATATGCTCCGGCCCGATTCCGCAGCAGCCGCCCAAGTGACTGGCCCCGCGCTTTTGCCAGTCCGCCGCCCATTGCAGATAACCCGGCGGATCCAGGTCCTCACGCAACGGGTCCAACCCGTCGTTGGCGGTCGCCTCCTTGGGCTGCGGCGGAAATGCGTTGGCGTAGGCACCGATGTGGATTTTCACGCCCAGGCGCTCGAACGTCTGCCGCGCGGCATCGATGGCCGCACCGAGCCCCTCCGGCTGGCTGCAGTTGAACAGCAGCGTCTCGACGCCCAGCTCCGCTGCGACTGCCGCGGCATCCGCCACGGGTTCACCGGAACGCAGGCGCGGAACTTCATCCGTGTCCTCGTCTTTCAAGGTGAACGATAGCCTGAATGGCTTGCCATCCTGCGGGATCCCGGCACGTATGGCTCGTGCCTCGACCGTTGAGCTTTGGGTTTCCGCCAGCCACAGGTCAACGTGGGGTGCCAGGCCCGCCACCAAGGGCGTCAGCAGTTCAGCGGCGCGAGACGCATCGAACAGATCGGGACGATAGGAGCCGAACAGCGGCGGCAGCGATCCGGCCACTCGTACGGCCTTGCCTGAAGCCTGCACAGCCCGCCGCGCCAGCTCACCGGCCAAAGCCGCCAGCGCCTGGCCTTCGGCGGCGAAACGCGCCTCACCGATATGGAACGGCACGACGGCGTAGCTGTTGGTGGTGATCACATTGGCACCGCTGGCGATGTAGGCCCCATGAACATCTTCCACGGCCCGGGGCGCTTCGCTCAGTGCCAGCGCCGACCACTCGGGTTGTCGAAACGGCGCGCCACGGCGTTGCAGTTCACGGCCCATGCCGCCATCGAGAATGACTGTTGCTACGCCCATATGCGATTCACTCATAAGCTTATGAAAAATACTCACTACCGGAGTTGTTCTTATAACTATTTAATACGCACCATTCAGAGAACTACAACTTATTTTTCTAACAGGGCCCTCACATGAAATTACAACCATTGCTGGCCCTGGGCCTTACGCTGCTGGCTGCCTCTCCGCAAGCGTTTGCCGGTGCCACGCTGGACCGCATCGAACAGAAAAAAGAGCTGGTTGGCGTGCTGATGGAAAGCTATCCGCCCTTCTCGTTCCTCAACGATCAGAACCAGCTCGACGGTTTCGATGTGGACGTCGCCAAGGCCGTGGCGCAGAAACTGGGGGTGAAGCTGCGCCTGGAAACACCGTCCTGGGACGTCATCGCGGCCGGTCACTGGAGCGGGCGCTATGACATCTGCATCTGCTCCATGACGCCGAGCAAGGCCCGCGCCGAAGTGTTCGACTTCCCGGTGCAGTACTACGCTTCGCCCGCGGTGATCGTGGTCAACGCCAAGGACGACCGTATCCACGGCGCCAAGGACCTGAGCGGCAAGAAAGTCGGCCTCACCAGCGCCTCCAGCTACGAGAGCTACCTGAACAAGAACCTGGTGATCGAAGGCGCCGAGGATACCCAACTGAGTTATCCGTTCGAGGAAGTGCAGATCGCTCCGTACGACACCGACAACGTGGCGTTCCAGGACCTGGGCCTGGGCGCCGGGGTGCGCCTGGACGCGGTGCTGACCAACCTGGTGACCGCCCAGCCGCGCCTGACCGAAGACAAGCGCTTCAAGCTGGCCGGCGATGCGCTCTACTCCGAACCGAACTCGGTGGCCATCGAAAAGGGCGACGCGCAGTGGGACAGCAAGGTGCGTGAAGTCTTTGCCCAGTTGAAACAGGATGGCACCTTGAGCAAACTCTCGCAGAAATGGATCGGCGCCGACATCACTCAATGACTTCTTTTCCACCCCCTCAGCCACCGCCATCGGTGGCTGAATCACGCCTGCAGAAAATCTTCGGTTTTCGCACTCGGCTGTACCTGACCTGGGCGGCGATGTTGGTGCTGTTCGCGAGTTTTTTCCTGAGCTTCGACCTGAAGTTCTCGATCATCCTCGACAAACTGCCAAACCTGCTGGGGCTGCATTTGGCCCCCAATGGCTTTTTACAGGGCGCGGTGCTGACGCTGTTCCTGTGCTTGTGTTCGATCGTAGCCTCATCGTTGCTGGGTTTCATCACTGCCCTGGCGCGACTGTCCAGCAGTGCGGTGGCCTTCGGCATCGCCAGCTTCTACGCGTCGTTCTTTCGCGGCACGCCGCTGCTGATCCAGATCTTGCTGATCTACCTGGGCCTGCCCCAACTGGGCGTGGTCCCTGGCGCCATCGCCGCCGGGATCATCGCCCTGTCGCTGAACTACGGCGCCTACCTGAGCGAAATCTTCCGCGCCGGCATCCTCGGCGTCCCCCACGGCCAACGCGAAGCCTCCCTCGCCCTGGGCCTGGGGGAAACCGTGATCTTCTGGCGCGTCACCCTGCCCCAGGCCATGCGCACCATCATCCCGCCGACCACCAACCAATTCATCTCCATGCTCAAGGATTCCTCGCTGATCTCGGTGATGGGGGTCTGGGAGGTGATGTTTCTGGCGCAGTCTTATGGGCGTTCCAGTTATCGTTATATTGAGATGCTGACTACGGCGGCGATTATTTACTGGTTGATGTCTATTGCGTTGGAGCTGATTCAGGCGCGGATGGAGCGACATTATGGGAAGGCTTATCTGAATAATCGTTGAGTTGGGGGTTTAAGGTTGGTGGGTATATCCGTTGCTGCGGTAACGGCGGCTGGCGGTTTCGCCCTTACGGCGAGTCACTTTCGAAAAGCCCGGAAGCCGGCCCAGTCGAAAGTAACCAAAGCGCTTCTGCCCCACCACTCGGTGCCTCGCTTAGGCTCGGCATGCCCTCACTCCGGCATTGCTCCGTGGGCCCGAGATCAACGTCCACCACGAGGCGGCCTGGTAGCCGACCTGGCTCTTGATGGGAACCGCGTTTCTCCTGTGGGAGCGAGCCTGCTCGCGAAGAGGCCGGCAAGCCCAGCATCCATATAACCGAACCATCGCCATCGCGAGCAGGCTCGCTCCCACATTCAATCTTCAGCGGACACAAAATTCATATCCAACACAGACCTCCTGTGGGAGCGAGCTTGCTCGCGATGAGGCCAGCAAGCCCAATATCCATGTGACTGAGCCACCGCCTTCGCGAGCAGGCTCGCTCCCACATTCAATCTCCAGTGAACACAAAATTCATATCCAACACAGCCCTCCTGTGGGAGCGGGCTTGCTCGCGAAGAGGCCGGCCCATCCAACATCCTCATCGACTGTGACACCGCCTTCGCGAGCAAGCCCGCTCCCACAGGAGAAACGCGGTTCCCATCAAGAACCCGGTCGGCTATCAGGCCGCCTTGCGGTGGACGTCGATCTCGGGCGCCCCGTTAACCATGTGTCCGGTCAGTACACTTCTGAAAGGGCCGTAGGGCAAAGCTCCGGACCATGAAAGCCAACGAACCAACACGCTGATCGCAGCACGAGCAGCCTACAAATTTCATCCGCCGAATCTTTCCCATGGCGAGGAGATGGCTGGCATCGCCGCACAGGGTGAAATTTTTAAAGTGCGACCTCTTTCATCAGAGGTCACATTCGATGCCTACCCAACACGTATTCCTGCCCCAACACCTCGCACTGGCAATAACCTTGGCGCTTGGCGGTGCCGAGGTTTCAATGGCTCAGTCAGTTACCGCAGAAGCCCGCCCCGTTGAAACGACCGCCAAGATGCAGGCGAGGCTCAAGACGTTCGCGGCGGCACCGGATACAAAGATCGAGAGGGTCACCGAAGTTCAGGAAGCGCCCCTGTCGATGGGCGACAGCGACGACCTGGTGATTGTCAGCAAGCAAGGCGATCTTTTCGGGCTTACTGACGGAGGCGGCGGGACTAATGTCCTGCAATTGGATATCGCCAAGGGAGGCGTGATCAATCAGATAAGTAACGTTACCGATCTGCATCTCAAGCAAGGCGAATGGTCCAGCGGCGTCGCTTTCAACGGTGCGCGCCTGGTCGACTCGAAGGCCAAGCTGACCAACACCGGTCAGATTGCGGGTGCGGTGCACGTGCTTGGTGCATTCGATAACCGGGGTACCGTGGCCGGTCCCGTGTTCGTTGGAAGAAACGCCACGTTCAGCGGCAACGGGACGGTCGACGCGCTGGATGTGACCGGCTTGATGAAAGTCGGTCCAGACGTTGGCGCCCCTTCGGTTACCCATGATCTCAAGCTACTCAAGAGCGCGCCGCTGGTTTACGGAATTGACGCGGAAAAAGGCAGCGCCACGATTAAGGTTGGCGGTACCGCGACGCTGGGCAATGCGACATTGAAAATCCCCGCCATACCCGGTGAATTCGTCGACACGAACAGGCGAGTCGTGATCGACGCGGGTAAGGTGGTGGGGAAGTTTGGGAAGATCGAAAATGAGCTCGTCTTCCTGACAGCAACACCTGACTATACAGAAACAGAAGTAGGGCTGATTTTCGAACGTAACAACATTCCATTAAAAATTGCCGCGACCAACGAAAACGCTGAAGAGTTTGTAGAGAGTCTGCCTGGACCGAAACTGGCCAAACCAACGCCGCTGGAATCCGAGGCCACGGCTATGCAACCTCCGACCGTCGAGTCGCCAGCCGAACGTCCTGCATCAAAACCCACCGCATCTCCAATCGTTGCCAGCGCCAAACTAAAACCAGCGACCCAATCGACAGCCACCAAGCCAGCTCCAAAACCCAACGCCGCCATCGCTGCCCTACTCGGCACCAACATGGCCACAGCCGCCGATGCCATCGACCAACTGGGCGGCTACGACACTGCAGATCTAGGCAATGCCACCCTGAGCAGCGTCGCACCGATCAGCTCGGGAATGCTTTCCGCCATGAGCCTGAATACACCTGAGGGCGAACATGGCAACGACCAGGTCTGGGTCCAGGCCATCGGAAACAACGGCAGCCTCGCCAAGCAATTGGGCAACTTTGCCCTCAAGCATTCCACCAAGGGCCTGATGCTGGGAACCGATTGGGCTGTCAGCTCCAATTGGCGGTTGGGTGTCATCGGCAGCAAGACCCAGACACGACTGGACAGCTATCAATTCGAGGGAGCGCTCGACAGTTGGCTCGTAGGCGCCTATGCCGTGCGCCAGGAAGGACCGCTGGCGCTGCGCCTGGGTGCCGTCCATGGCAGTCATGACGGCAGCACCAAGCGCCATGTCGCGTTCAATGGTTTCAAGGATCACCTCAAGGGTCGTTACGCCGCCACGACGCAACAGGTCTTTGGACAGGTTGGCTACAACCTGGACGTCGGTCATTTCGATATCGAACCCTATGCCCAAGTGGGTTACCAGCGCTATCAACGCGATGCCTATTCAGAAAAAGGTGACGATGCTGCATTGCGGTACAACGGCCAGGCGCAGGAGCACTACAGCAGCGACCTCGGCTTGCGCCTCGCTCGCCCTTTTGTGTTCGACCAAGGCATGCGGTTGACACCACGCGTCGATGTCGGCTGGAAGCACCTATACGGCGACATCAGGGGCGGCTCCCATCAACGCTTGGTTAATGGCGGCAATACCTACACCATCAAAGGCGTCGAACTGGACCGTGACAGCTTGCTCTTGCAAGCGGGATTGGAACTGGCCGTATCGCCAGGTCACACCCTAGGGTTGAATTACAGCGCGGAAACGGGCCAGGACAACCATAACGGTGCGTTGACCGGGCAATGGCGGATGATGTTCTGACGGGCGAAAAAAAGGGGAGCACCTGCTCCCCCGAGGTAAAACATTGCATCGAGGCTGTTGGAATCAGCCTTCGATTTCGATCAGGATCTCGCCCGGGTTGACCCGGTCGCCCTTGGCCACATGAATGGCGGTGACCTTGCCGGCGATGGCCGCCTGGACTTCGGTTTCCATCTTCATGGCTTCGGTGATCAGAACCGCTTGGCCGGCCTTCACCACGTCGCCCTCCTTGACCAGGACATCGACGATGTTGCCCGGCATGGTGGTGCTGCCATGGCCTGGCGCAGTGGCTTGCTTGCGCTTGCTGCTGCCGCCGCCGACGAATTCATTGAGCGGTTCGAACACGACCTCTTCGGGCATCCCATCGATGGCCAAGTAGAAGTGACGCTTGCCTTCGGCCTTGACGCCCACACCGGTGATGTCGACGCGATAGGTTTCGCCGTGCACGTCGATGACGAACTCGGTCGGCACACCTTCACCGCCCGCGGAGCTCACGCTGCCTGCCTCAGGAATTGGCAGCAGCACTTCCGGGGTCAGGGTGCCGGCTTCGCGTTCCTCGAGGAACTTGCGACCGATGTCCGGGAACATGGCATAGGTCAGCACGTCCTCTTCGGACTTGGCCAGTGCACCGATTTCGCCGCGCAGCTTGGTCATTTCCGGCTTGAGCAAATCGGCCGGGCGCACGTCGATCACTTCTTCGCTGCCGATGGCCTGGCGACGCAGCTTCTCACTCACCGAGCCCGGCGCCTTGCCGTAACCGCCCTGCAGATAGAGCTTCACTTCGTTGGTGATGGTCTTGTAGCGCTCACCGGCCAGCACGTTGAAGAACGCCTGGGTGCCGACGATCTGCGAGGTCGGGGTCACCAGCGGCGGGAAGCCGAGGTCTTCACGTACTCGCGGGATTTCCGCCAGCACTTCGTTCATCCGGTTCAGCGCGCCCTGCTCTTTCAGCTGGTTGGCGAGGTTGGAAATCATCCCGCCCGGCACCTGGTTGACCTGGACGCGAGTGTCCACCGCGGTGAACTCGCTTTCGAACTGGTGGTATTTCTTGCGCACGGCATAGAAGTACAGGCCGATTTCCTGCAACAGTTCCAAGTCCAGCCCGGTGTCGAACTCGCTGCCTTTAAGGGCCGCAACCATCGACTCGGTGCCCGGATGGCTGGTGCCCCAGGCGAAGCTGGAGATCGCGGTGTCAATGTGATCGGCACCGTTTTCGATGGCCTTGAGTTGGCACATCGCGGCCAGGCCGGCGGTGTCGTGGGAGTGGATGAACACCGGCAACGATTGCTCGCTCTTCAGCGCTTTCACCAGCTCGCCAGTGGCATACGGGGTCAGCAGGCCCGCCATGTCCTTGATCGCCACCGAGTCGCACCCCATGGCTTCCATCTGCTTGGCCTGGGCCACGAACGCCTCGATGGTGTGCACCGGGCTGGTGGTGTAGGCGATGGTGCCCTGGGCGTGCTTGCCGGCAGCTTTCACCGCTTCGATGGCGACCCGCAGGTTACGCACGTCGTTCATCGCATCGAAAATACGGAACACATCGATGCCGTTGACGGCGGCCTTGGCCACGAAGGCCTTGACCACGTCATCGCTGTAATGGCGATAACCCAGCAGGTTCTGGCCGCGCAAAAGCATTTGCAGGCGGGTGTTGGGCAACGCCGCGCGCAGTTGGCGCAGGCGCTCCCACGGGTCTTCCTTCAGGAAGCGCACGCAGGCGTCGAAGGTTGCGCCGCCCCAGACTTCCAGCGACCAATAGCCGACCTTGTCGAGCTTGTCGCAGATCGGCAGCATGTCTTCGGTGCGCATGCGCGTGGCGAGCAGCGATTGGTGAGCGTCGCGCAGGATTGTGTCGGTAACGTGGATCTTCTTGGACATTGTCATGATTCCTTACAGGCCTGCGTGGGCGGCAATGGCGGCGGCGATGGCCAAGGCCAGCTCTTCGGGTTTGCGCTTGATCGAGTAGTTGGTCAGTTCAGGATGGCTTTCAACGAAGCTGGTGTTGAACTGGCCGCTGCGGAATTCCGGATTGCGCAGGATTTCCTGGTAATACGCGGCGGTGGTCTTGACCCCCTGCAGGCGCATGTCATCGAGGGCTCGCAGGCCACGGTCCATCGCTTCTTCCCAGGTCAACGCCCAGACCACCAGTTTCAGGCACATCGAATCGTAGAACGGCGGAATGGTGTAGCCGGTGTAGATCGCCGTGTCGGTGCGCACACCCGGGCCGCCCGGGGCGTAGTAGCGGGTTATCTTGCCGAAGCTGGGCAGGAAGTTGTTTTTCGGATCCTCGGCGTTGATGCGGAACTGCAACGCAAAACCCCGGTGCTGGATGTCTTCCTGCTTGACCGACAGCGGCAGCCCGGAGGCGATGCGGATCTGTTCGCGAACAATGTCGATACCGGTGATTTCTTCGGTGATGGTGTGTTCCACCTGCACCCGGGTGTTCATCTCCATGAAGTACACCTCGCCTTCGGCGAGCAAAAACTCCACGGTGCCGGCGTTCTCGTAGCCCACGGCCTTGGCCGCGCGCACCGACAGGTCGCCGATATAGGCGCGCTGCTCAGGGGTCAATTGCGGGCTCGGGGCGATTTCGATCAGCTTCTGGTTACGGCGCTGGATCGAGCAATCGCGTTCGAACAGGTGCACCACGTTGCCGAAACTGTCGCCCAGGATCTGCGCTTCGATGTGCTTGGGATTGACGATGCATTTTTCCAGGAACACTTCCGCCGAACCGAACGCCTTGGTGGCTTCGGAAATCACCCGCGGGAAGGCCTGTTCGAGTTCATCACGGCTGTTGCAACGACGGATACCGCGACCGCCGCCACCAGAGGTGGCCTTGAGCATCACCGGGTAACCGATCCGATCACCTTCGGTCAGGGCCTCTTCGATGCCCGCCACGTTGCCTTCGGTGCCCGGCGTGACCGGCACACCGGCCTTGATCATGCTGCGCCGCGCTTCGGTCTTGTCACCCATGCGGCGAATGACTTCCGCCGAAGGGCCAATGAATTTGATGCCGCGTTCAGCGCAGATGTCTGCCAGTTCGGCATTTTCCGAGAGAAACCCGTAGCCGGGATGCAAGGCATCACAGCCGGTTTCCACCGCCAGGTTCACCAGTTTGCGCGGGTTGAGGTAGCCGGCCAGCGGATCGGCGCCGATGCTGTGGGCCTCGTCCGCACGCTTGACGTGCAACGCATGGCGGTCCGCGTCGGAGTAGACCGCGACCGAGCGAATGCCCATCTCGGCGCAAGCGCGCACGATGCGGACGGCAATCTCACCACGGTTGGCGATCAGGATCTTTGTTATCAATTGGAGGTTCCCTTGAGCCGGTGATACCACGGCCTGGGATCCAGGCCGACGCGTGACCAGATGTAACAATTGGTCGCAGCTCCACACTAGTCCTGGCTGTGGATTAACAAAAATGAATAATTATTGGGTCATGCATAAGCAAAGACTTATAGTTGAGCTGCCCGTCCCACACCAGAGTACTTAAAAGATGCGTAAGTCGTTGATGCGTATGACATTGCGTCAATTGCAAATTTTCAACGAGGTGTGCGACCTGAGGTCCTACAGCCGTGCAGCCGACGAAATGTCTCTCACACAACCGGCCGTTAGCCTACAGATTCGATCTCTGGAAGAGCTGATTGGCCAGCCGTTATTCGAGTATGTCGGCAAGAAACTCTACATGACCGAAGCCGCCGAAGCCCTGCAACGTGCCAGCCGCGACTTCTTCGGGCGCCTGGAAAACCTCGATATGCAGCTCTCGGACATGCAGGGTTCGCTGCAAGGCCAACTGAAGCTGGCGGTAGAGTCCAGCGCAAAATACTTCGTCCCGCATCTATTCGCCGCATTCAAGCGCCAGCATCCGGAGGTCAACCTCAACCTCACGGTGGTCAATCGCGGCCAGGTCATCCGCCGGCTCTCGGACAACCGCGACGACCTGGTGATCATGTCCATGGTGCCCCAGGACATGGGCCTGGAATTCCTGCCCTTTCTCAACAATCCGATCGTCGCCGTGGCGCCGCCCGACCATCCGCTGTGCCACCTGGGTCCGCTGCGCTTGCAGGACCTGGAGCCCTACACGCTGCTGTTGCGCGAGCCGGGGTCCGGCACGCGACTGGCCTGTGAGGAATATTTCAAGGAGAAACGGGTGCACTTCACCCAGACGCTGGAAGTGGCGTCGGCGGAAGCCCAGCGCGAATGCGTAGTGGCCGGGCTGGGCGTGGCGCTGCTGACACGTCACGCCGCGAGCCGGGAATTGTCGTCCGGCGCACTCATCGAGTTGCCGGTGGAGGAATTGCCGCTGTACCGCAGTTGGTGCCTGGTGCAGGCCAGGGCCAAGCGCCTGTCACCGGTGGCCCATGCCTTCCTGGCCTTCGTTCGCGGCGAGCGCGCTCAGATCATCGGCCTGGTTGAGCGTTTCGACGGGAAGCCGCCGGCGTTGCCTGCCAGTAATTGAACTCTACCGCGTCAGGAAACTCGCTGATCTCGGCCAGAAGCTGACGCTGTTCATAGCGGTCTTCGATTGCACGACGGAACGCCATGCGGCGCTGGTCTTCCTGCTGACGACGGGTTTTGACGGCGCTGCGTTCTTCGTAGGACTGGGTCATGTCGAGACTCCCAAGACGTATACGGGAGCTTTACGATGACGATGAGGGATGACGGTTTGGCGGCGCGTGCGTTACAGAACGATGAATTCAGGGGGAAATGACACTTTGTGGCGAGGGAGCTTGCTCCCGCTCGGCTGCGCAGCAGTCGCAAACCAGCCAATGCGGTGTATCTGGAAAAATCGTTGGGGGCTGCTTCGCAGCCCAGCGGGAGTAAGCTCCCTCGCCACAAAAGCCCCTCGACCTCAGGGCTTGGGATTCAGTCGTCCAGCGCCTTCACCGACTTGGGCGACAGCCGCAGGCTGCGAAGGCTGCGCTTCACGCTCTTGAGGTGGTTGACCAAGCTCGGGCCACGGGCCATGGCGACGCCCATCGCCAGTACGTCGATCACCACCAGATGGGCGATGCGCGAGGTTAGCGGCGTGTAGATCTCAGTGTCTTCATGCACATCGATGGCCAGGTTCACCGTGGACAGCTCCGCCAAGGGGGTCTGGCTCGGACACAAGGTGATCAGCGAAGCACCGCTTTCGCGCACCAGGTTCGCGGTGATCAGCAGGTCCTTGGAGCGCCCCGATTGGGAAATGCAGATCGCCACATCGGTGGGTTTCAAGGTCACTGCCGACATGGCCTGCATGTGCGGGTCAGAATAGGCTGCTGCCGTCAGCAGCAACCGGAAGAACTTGTGCTGGGCATCGGCCGCCACTGCGCCCGAGGCGCCGAAGCCATAAAACTCGACTCGCTGGGCCTGGGACATGGCCGTGACGGCTTTTTGCAACGCCACCGGGTCGAGCTTCTCGCGAACCTCCATCAACGTATGCAGGGTCGTGTCGAAGATTTTCAGGCTGTAGTCCGCCACTGAATCATCTTCATGGATCGCAAACTGACCGAAGCTCGCGCCGGCGGCCAGGCTTTGCGCCAGCTTGAGTTTCAGATCCTGGAAACCCGAGCAACCGATGGCCCGGCAGAAGCGCACGATGGTCGGTTCGCTGATGCCGACGCTGTGGGCAAGATCGGCCATGGAGCTATGCATCACGGCCGCGGGATCAAGCAGTACGTGATCGGCGACTTTCAGCTCCGACTTGCGCAGCAAGTGGCGTGACTGGGCGATGTGTTGCAACAGGTTCAAGGGGCTGGACTCTTGTTATGGGCAGATGCCGGGATGTAGCAAGCTTGTAGTTATACTACAAGAATTGGCGCTTTGCCCGTCCAAAACGTAACTGGATTGCCTCGCTGCCCCTTTGTTTTGGCCGAGGATTGCCCGATGTAGCAGCCTGGGCCGTAGCGCAAACCCTCTGCGCTGTCGATCGCCTGACTTCCTGACCCGGCCAGAGCTTCCAACGTAGGCAATAGCGCCTATTTCCAATGAGCCAAACATTCGATAACTTGCAGCCCTTAACAATATATATCCCTACAACCCTAGGCAGTAGCTCTCAAGTCAAAACCAAGTAGGCCATTGAAAGTTCATTTCTCCTTACAATCCCAACCGCCACTTAACTAACACCATCAAGTCAAAGCCGTTATATTGGCTCCCGCAGGAAGCAATCAACTTTAACTAAAGGAGTTACCACTATGAAAATCACAACTAAAGGTTGGACCGCACAAATCGATCGTATGCCGGGCACTGCATCTTTCCGCACCTTTGGCACCGTAACCGTAGCAAATTCCGGCGTTATCCCGACGCTGGTCCGGAGCGCCAATCAGGACAAATCTCTTGATCTACGATTGGAGTTGATACTTCAAAACTCCGACGGGGTTTCACTACAAGTGCTCACAGACAAGATTGTCGAATACAAAGAGCTGGGTGAATCCAACGTCACGGGCGTCAGTATTTTTTTCGAAGGCGAGTTGCTGCACCACATTGATGAAGTTCTAATCACCCACTAAGCATTCGCCCATAAACAACTTCCCGGCAGACGCGCTCGTCGTCTACCGGGAAGTTATCGTCGTCGTTCAGGTTAATTCAACCCAGGTGCTGCGCCCGCAACAACCCGGCCAAACCGTCTGCCTCCACCGGCCGGCTGATCAGATACCCCTGCACCTCATCGCAACCCTCGTTCCTGAGGAACTCAAGCTGCTCCTGACGCTCAACGCCTTCAGCCACTACCTTGAGCGACAAGCCATGGGCCATTGCAATGATTGCCCGGGTAATGGCGGTATCCACGCTGCCCTCGCCCAGCCCGCGGATGAACGCCTGGTCGATCTTCACGTAGTCCACCGGGATACGCTTGAGGTAGCTCAGGGATGAGTAGCCGGTGCCAAAATCGTCGATCGCCAGCTTGACCCCAAGGTCGCGCAATTGCTGGAACGTGGCGATGATGTGTTCAACGCTGTCGAGCAACTGGCTCTCGGTCAACTCCAGCTCCAGGTACTGGGGCGCCAGGCCGGTTTCCTCCAGCACTTGTCGCACCAGGCTGACCAGCTTGCCCTGGCGCAACTGATGCACGGACAGGTTGACCGACACCCTGATCGGCTCAAGCCCTTGGCGCTGCCATTCGCACGCCTGCCAACAGGCTTGGCGCAACACGAACTCGCCAATCGGTCCGATCAGCCCGGTCTCTTCAGCCAAGCCGATGAAATCTCCCGGCGGGACTCGGCCCATGGCCGGATGATCCCAACGCACCAGCGCCTCGGCGGCGTTCAGGCGACCGGTGGCCAGGCACAATTTGGGCTGATAAAAGACCTTCAGTTGTTGCTCTTCCAAGGCCTTGCGCAGTTGGTTTTCCAGTTGCAGGCGCTCCAGCGTGCTGGCCTGGAGGCTCTCGGTGTAGAAGTGCAAGTTGTTGCCCCCCAGATGCTTGGCGTGCTGCATGGCCATGTTCGCCTGGCTGACCAGCGTGGCAATTTCCCGCGTGTTGTCCGGCAACAAGCTGATGCCGATGGAGGCACTGAGCACCAATTCATGACCTTCGATGGTCAACGGCACGCGCAGCTTGGCGGCCAGCCGGGTCGCCACCCGCGCCAGGCTGGAAAGGCTGCCGTAGGCATCGAACAACACCGCAAACTCATCGCCGGATAACCGGGCAATGGTGTCGGCCTCGGGCAGTGCATTGATCAAGCGCCGCGCCATTTTCTGCAACAACTGGTCGGCGATGTCATGGCCCAGGCTATCGTTGAGCAGTTTGAAACGGTCCAGGTTGATATGCAGCAACGCCAGGCTACGCCGTCCACCCTGGCGCACCCGCTGATGAGCTTCGTTCAGGCGCTCACGGAACAGCGAGCGATTCGCCAGCCCGGTCAGTTCGTCGTAATGGGTCAGGTAGCGCATGCGCTCTTCAGATTCGCGGCGCGCCGAAAGATCGGCGAAAAAGCCCACGATATGGCTGATATTTCCCCGAGCATCGCGCACGACGTTCAGTTGCAGCCATTGCGGGTACAACTCGCCGTTGGCCCGCGCCTCCACCAGCTCACCCTGCCAGGTGCCATGCTGTTTGAGCGCTTGGCGGATGATGGGATAGTGCCGGCGCGCGTCGCGACTGCATGGCAGGTTGACGACATTGCGCCCGAGCATGTCATCGATATTGAAACCGGTGACTCGCGTGAACGCTTGATTGGCCGCGAGCAGCACATAATTGGGGTCGAAAATCACAATCCCTTCGCTGGCGGCCTCGAACACCGTGGCCGCCAGCTGCCGTTGCTGCTCGAGGTCCTTGCTCGCGCTGATGTCGCGCCGAGTCCCGACCATGCGCAGCACCCGTCCGCTGGCGCTGCGCTCCACGGCCCGGCCCCGGTCTTCGATCCAGACCCAATGGCCATCGCCGTGCCGCACCCGGTATTCGATCTGGTAATCCTCGCTGCGGCCCTTGAGGTGCTCGACCAGGGCCCGCTTGAGCGCCGGCAGGTCTTGAGGGTGCAGGCGCGGGGTGAGATGGCTGAGCATCGCCGTGACGTATTCGGGCTCCAGGCCGAACAGCTCCTTGAGCTGGGTGTGATGGACTTCGTCAGTCTGCAGATTCCAATCCCACAACCCCAGCTCACTGGCCTTGAGGGCCAGGGCCAGGCGCGCCTCACTTTTGCTCAGGGCCTGGCTGGCGGCCTCCAGTTCAAGACTGCGCTGCGCGACACGCGCCTCCAGGCCCACCTGGGCCGCTCGCAATTTTTCCTCGGCCGAGCGCCGTTGCTCAACCTCCCGGCCCAGCGCCTCGTTGAGCATCGCACCGCGGGTTTGGGTTTGCTGCAGGTGCTCGATCAACGCCTGGTTCTGGAAACGGCGCAACATGCCATTCTGGATCAGGCGATTGACTTGCCAAGCCACCACACTCAAGGAAACCAACACAATCAGCCCGAGCCAGCCCCAACCCCGCTGCTGCTCATCGCCGCCCCAGAAGAGATAGCCGATGGCCGGTAACAGGCAGGGCAAGGCAAAGGACAGGAACGCCGGAAGACTCACGGCATAGGCCACGCTGGCCGACAACGCGGCCGCGCCAATCAGGCCGAACACCCAGGCCTGCTGCTGGAAGCTGTCGGCCGGGACCAACGCGATGCCGGCCCCCGCCAGCGTAAGGCCGGTCATCGCCGAGCCCAGCAAAAACATACGCAACCAGATCGGGTGGGCCTGGCGGCTTGGCATTGCCGAATCGAAAGCCGCCACCTGGATCACCCGCAACGCCACCAGTGACAACAACCAGACGAGCCAGACGCTGACCAGGAAATAGCGCCGCGGCTCCCATAACAGTGCGGCGCAGACCAGACCGTTGAGCAGCATGAACAATGTAGGAAGCAGTGAGCCCTGATACAGCAGACGTGTGCGCTCGACCGCCATCTCCGTGGCGTACTGCTTGCAGATGACCCGCGGTTCCACACAGGGGCCCGCCGGATCGGAATTGAGGGTCATTGGCACTGTTCTTGTTCTTATAGAGAGGAGCGTGGAGAACCCGAAACAAGCGCCGAGCATACACAAGCCATGGGCCATCCCACACTGCCCCAGCTCATAAAAACATTGAAAAAAGTCGCTATTCCATTGGATGGCGCCCCTCCCGAGCGAGTCCCGCCAACGCCTGTAGCCCGTGACTCGCCGGTCATCACCAAACGGTCTTTTATCGGCCGATGCAAAGCTCGGTTTGCCCGGGGTGACGCTGCACCCTAGAATGCTCCGATGCGCGATGATCTCTCCCTTCTGCTGAACTCCCTCAACGATGCCCAACGCCAGGCCGTAGCCGCCTCCGTGGGTCGTCAGTTGGTCCTGGCCGGTGCCGGCTCCGGTAAAACCCGAGTGCTGGTGCACCGTATCGCCTGGTTGATCCAGGTCGAGAACGCCTCGCCCCATTCGATCCTGTCGGTGACGTTCACCAACAAGGCCGCGGCCGAGATGCGCCATCGCATCGAACAACTGATGGGCATCAACCCCGCCGGCATGTGGGTCGGCACCTTCCACGGCCTGGCGCACCGCTTGTTGCGGGCGCATTGGCAGGAGGCCGGGCTGAGCCAGACCTTCCAGATCCTGGACAGCGACGACCAGCAACGCCTGGTCAAGCGGGTGATCCGCGAGCTTGGCCTGGACGAACAACGCTGGCCGGCCCGCCAGGCCCAATGGTTCATCAACGGCCAGAAAGACGAAGGCCTGCGCCCGCAGCATATCCAGGCCAGCGGCGACCTGTTCCTGGCGACCATGCGCAGCATCTACGAAGCCTACGAGGCGGCGTGCCAGCGTGCCGGCGTAATCGACTTTTCCGAGCTGCTGCTGCGGGCCCTGGACCTGTGGCGCGACCACCCGGGCCTGCTGGCTCACTACCAAAAGCGCTTCCGGCATGTACTGGTGGACGAGTTCCAGGACACCAACGCCGTGCAATACGCCTGGTTGCGCTTGCTCGCCAAGGGCGGCGACAGCCTGATGGTGGTGGGTGACGACGATCAGTCGATCTACGGCTGGCGCGGCGCCAAGATCGAGAACATTCACCAGTACTCGGCGGACTTTCCCGACGCCGAAGTCATCCGCCTGGAACAGAACTACCGCTCCACCGCCGGCATCCTCAAAGCCGCCAACGCCCTGATCGCCAACAACACCGGGCGCCTGGGCAAAGAGTTGTGGACTGATGGCGGCGAAGGCGAAGCGATCAACCTCTATGCCGCCTTCAACGAACACGATGAAGCCCGCTACGTGGTGGAAACCATCGAGAGCGCGCTGAAAACCGGCCTGGCCCGTAGCGACATTGCCATCCTGTACCGTTCCAACGCCCAGTCGCGAGTGCTGGAAGAGGCCTTGCTGCGCGAACGGATCCCTTACCGCATCTATGGTGGCCAGCGCTTCTTCGAACGTGCGGAAATCAAGAACGCCATGGCCTACCTGCGCCTGATCGAAGGTCGGGGCAACGACGCGGCCCTGGAGCGGGTCATCAACGTGCCGACGCGGGGCATTGGCGAGAAAACCGTCGAGGCGATTCGCGATCACGCGCGCCACAGCCATGTGTCCATGTGGGAATCCATGCGCCAGCTGGTCACCAACAAAGGCGTGACCGGTCGCGCCGCCGGTGCCCTGAAGGCCTTCATGGACCTGATCGAAGACCTGGCCGCCAAGTGTGGGGAAATGCCCCTGCACTTGATGACCCAGACTGTCATCGAGCAGTCCGGCCTGATCGCCTACCACGAAGCGGAAAAAGGCGAGAAAGGCCAGGCCCGGGTGGAAAACCTCGAGGAACTGGTCAGCGCCGCGCGCAACTTCGAGAACACCGAAGAAGACGCAGACCTGTCGCCCCTGTCGGCCTTCCTCGGTCACGCCTCGCTGGAGGCCGGCGACACCCAGGCCGACGAACATGAAGACAGCATCCAGCTGATGACCCTGCACAGCGCCAAGGGCCTGGAATTTCCCTACGTGTTTCTCGTGGGCATGGAAGCAGGCCTGTTCCCCCACAAGTTGAGCCTGGAAGAGCCGGGACGCCTGGAAGAGGAACGACGCCTGGCCTATGTCGGCATCACCCGCGCCATGCAGAACCTGGTCATGACCTACGCCGAAACCCGACGCTTGTATGGCAGCGAGACCTACAACAAAGTGTCGCGCTTCGTACGTGAAGTGCCGAAGGGCTTGATCCAGGAAGTGCGGCTGTCCAACAGTGTCAGCCGGCCGTTCGGCGGCGGCCAGCAACAAAGCACCAGCAGCTTGTTTGGCGGCAGCGATATCCCGGACACCGGCTTCAGCCTCGGCCAGACCGTGCGGCATTCGGTATTCGGCGACGGCGTTATCCTCAACTTCGACGGCGCCGGCGCCCAGGCCCGGGTGCAGGTGAATTTCAGCGAAGGCAGCAAGTGGCTGATGCTGGGATATGCCAAGCTCGAAGCGATCTAAAGGCCTTGCAGGAACTCTGTGGAAGCGAGCTTGCTCGCGATAGCGGTGGATCAGTCACTATTGTTGCTGACTGACACACCGCTATCGCGAGCAAGCTCGCTCCCACAGGTTGTTCTGGGGACGCCAAACATTTCCGATAGAACTTGTTCCCCTTTCCTACAGCCCAAAGCGAACAAGCTTTCTTGCGCAGCTGAAGCTGAACCTCACCTGTCACGCAAAAGCCCGAAACACTCTGCTGCTAGCCAGCAACAGTTCTGCTGTGCAACATGGCGCGCGTGCTATCCACAAATGGGAATGCCTTTATATGAAACGTTTTCTTAGCATCGCCATGGCGTTGTGCATCGGCCTGACGATGGCCATCGACGCCAATGCCGCCAAGCGCTTTGGCGGTGGTAAAAGCTCGGGAGCAGCCCCGACTCACCAGACCAGCCAGATGGCGCCGTCTTCTGCCGCCGGCTCTACCGCTGCCACCGCAGGCGCGGCCGGTGCCGCGGGCGCTGCCACCAAGGCCAGCGGCGCGTCGCGCTGGCTCGGCCCCCTGGCCGGCATCGCTGCCGGTGGCCTGCTCGCCTCCATGTTCATGGGTGACGGCTTCCAGGGCATGCAGATCTTCGACATCCTGATCATGGCGGTCATCGCCTTCCTGGTCTTCCGCTTCATTGCCGCTCGTCGTCGCAAGCAGCAGGAGCAACTCGCTCCAGCTGGCCACGCGCCGATGCAGCGTGATGTGTTCAACCAGCAGCCTGCCAGCGGTTCGATCTTCGGTGGTTCGGCAGCGCCTGTGGCCGCTCGTCGGGTGATCAATGCGCCGGCCTGGGTCAACGAAGGCCGCTTCATCGAAGCCGCGCGCAACCACTTCATGGCCCTGCAGCAACATTGGGACGCGAACGAGATGGACAAGATCTCCGAGTTCGTCACCCCGCAATTGCTGGAATTCCTCAAGCGCGAGCGGGCCGAGCTGGGTGACGGCTTCCAGTCCACCTACATCGACAACCTCCAGGTGCAACTGGATGGTGTCGACGATCGCGCCGACAAGACCATCGCCACCCTGACCTTCAGCGGTCTGTCGAAGGATTCTCGCTTCGACAAGGGCGAAGCGTTCAGCGAAAGCTGGAACATGGAACGTGCCCAGGGCGATGACCAGCCTTGGCTGGTGGCCGGTATCCGCCAGAACGGTTGAACCTTTACCGGTTTTGCATGTTGAAATAAAAGAACCCCGGCTCAGGCCGGGGTTTTCTATTTCGCGGTTGCATCTATAGCGAGCTACTGTATAAACCGCTCCATATAAAACCGCGCCATCGAGAAAGAGGATCCCCGGACGTGGAAGAAATCATCGAACAATTGCGTGAAGCCAACGAGCCCGTACCGGTCCCGCTGGAATTGCCCGACGAAGACTTGCTGGTAGAGATCGAAGAGCAGCTGTTCATCGATATCCCGTTCGTCTTCAGGGAGTTTTTGCTGACCGTCAGCGACGTCGTCTACGGCAGCCTGGAACCGGTAACCGTCACCGATCCACAGTCCCACACCTACCTGCCGGATGTGGCCGCCAATGCCTGGGATGCCGGTGTCGACCGCAGCCTGATCCCGATCTGCCAGGACGGCGATGATTATTACTGCGTCGAAGAGGACGGCACGGTGGTGTTGTGGCAAGCCGAGGAAGAACTGATCGCCGAGGAAACCTGGGAATCGGTCTGGCACTGGGCCCGGGACGTCTGGCTGGAAAGCTGAGCCCCGCCGCCGGTCAATGGCCGGACGACTCCTTGTGGTTGTCCAGGGTTTCAAGCAAGGCCACCTGCATCCGCGTATGCAAGCGGATGAACCAGCGCCAGAGCAGTGCCGCCACGGCAGTCGCCACCACGGCAATCAGCACAAGCAACTTGTTGGTCGGCAGGATGCTGGCCGACAAGGCTGCCAATAGCAGAAAAATCACCAGCAGCGAGAGAATCGGGATCACTTCGGCGATCACCCGGCGCACGCGCTGGGTGTGGCGGCCAGCCATCTCCGGCTTCACGCCCATCTCCGCCAGCAGCATCGACAGCGCCTTGAGCTTGCGGTAAGCGGCAATCAGGAACGGCAGCGACAGCAGTAACGCTCCGCCCCAGATCAATGCTTTTTGCCAGCTCGGATCGCTGATCCAGGCTTGCAGGTAAGCCGACATCCGCTCGGCGAAATATCCCCCCGAGACAAAAATGGCGATGACCAACGCCAGGTTGACGCCTACCTGCAGGAGAATCCGCCGGATCATCGACGCCAGCATCGCGCCTTCGCCGTGGGGCTGGATGCTACGCAGCCATTCGCCATACATCCCCAGCACTCGCGTCAGCCGTTGCGGCATGGCCGTTGCCAACTTGACGGACAGCGGGTCGGCGGCCCGGATCAAGTAAGGCGTCAGCAGTGTGGTCAGCACCGAAACGGCGACCGCTACCGGGTAGAGGAAATCGCTGGTGACCTGCAAGGTCATCCCCAGCGACGCGATGATGAAGGAGAATTCACCGATCTGCGAAAGCCCCATCCCAACGCGCAACGAGGTGCGTCCATCGTTGCCGGCGATAAAGGCACCGAGGCCGCAGGACAACATCTTGCCAAGCACCACGGCGCCCGTAATCACCGCAATCGGCCAGGCGTATTGCAGCAATATCGCCGGATCGAGCATCAGCCCGATGGCGACGAAGAAAATCGCGCTGAACAGATCACGCACCGGCTCCACCAACCGCTCGATCTTCAGCAACTGCCGGGACTCGGCCATGATCGCACCGATCAGGAACGCCCCGAGCACCATGCTGTATTCCAGCTTCACCACCAGCAGGCAGAAGCCGAAACACAGGCCCAGTACGGTAATCAGCAGCATTTCGTTGCTGTCGAACTTCGCCACGTAGGCCAGCAACCTCGGCACCAGCAGAATGCCGATGACCAACGCGACGATCATGAACAGCGACAACTTGCCAACGGTGGAAAACACCTCGCCGGAGCTCACGGTGCCGCTGACGGCAATGCTCGACAGCAAGGCGATGATGCCGATACCGAGGATGTCCTCGACGATCAACACCCCGAAGATCAACTGCGCGAAGCGCTCGTTCTTCATCTTCAGGTCGTTGAGGGCCTTGACGATGATGGTGGTGGAGGAAATGGCCAGGATCGCGCCCAAAAACAGCGAGTCCATGGTGCTCCATTCGAACCAGCGGCCGATTTCATAGCCGATCCAGATCATCAACACGATTTCGAGGAACGCCGCGATGAAGGCCGTGGCGCCGACCTTGAACAGTTTGCGCAGGCTGAATTCCAGCCCCAGGCAAATCATCAGGATGATCACCCCGAGCTCGGCCAGGGTCTTGATCGTGTCTTCGTCGTGGATAAAACCAAACGGCGGCGTGTGCGGGCCAATGATGAAGCCGGCCACGATATAGCCCAGTACCAC
>NZ_JABAEE010000078.1:0-28928 GCF_023701885.1 Pseudomonas sp. CG7
CGCTCTGCTGAAAGGGCAAAGCGAATACCAACCAAAAGCGGCTTGAGGGCTTCCCCTCAACCATAGAATCTCCCACAGGGTATCTCTACAAATTCAGGCGGCCCGCAGGGAAATGAAGGCGTAGTTGACCGGTGCCTCGGTGACCACGCTTGCGCCACTGGCCGTCACTTGGCTGGCAACATCCTCGCCGGACAGGTGGAATTGCCATTCACCCGCTTCGGGGTCCCACGGCTGCGAGCGGGCCTGATCAATCGCGGTGGCAAACGCGGCCATGTTCGGCAGGTAGGCTGTGAATCCATCGCCCTTCAACGCTGTCGTGTGGATGCCCAGGGACACGCAGATGCGCGCCTTGATCGCGATCTCTTCACGATCGGCCTGGCGTGAACGTTCGATCAACCGAGCCAGCTCCAGGTCTACCAACTCACCGCCGACGATCAACTGCGGCCCCGTTTCCCACGATTCTGGCGGGCAATCCTTGGCGGCGGTATTGAGCGGGATGTGCGGGTTGATTTCCATGGGGTAGATGCGGCAAACCAAAGGCCTGCGCTCATAGATGCGGCACAGGTTGTCGGCGTCCAGATTATGGCAAGGGCCTGGGTTCTAAGCGGCGAAGGTAATTGCCACGAGCGCCGCGCTCGTGCCGCTGCGGACCACTGCCGAACGGCGTTCGGCATGTTCGCGTTGCGCCACCGGAAGGCCGAGGCCATTGGGCAGGAAGGCCTCGACCAGGACAATCACCTGGCCGCCGTCATTCGCCCACATCCTGGCTTCGTCGAGCGTCAGGGGAACGTGATGACCGGTGCAGCATTTACCGCACCCTACGCAGGAAAACGTTGTGTTCATTAATCGACCGAAGGCAATAGGCTGAAAGCGGCGACAGAAAAACGCCGCGATAAGCCGTGCGAAGCAAGTTATGCGCCATTCATTGGGGGGCTTCGGCCGGGCGGATCGAGTCCCACTCGGTGACGAAGGCGGTCTTGGTTTTTTTGCGATAGAGGCACAGTTCGGTGCCCGTCGCGCCGTTCATGTGCTTCTGTGGGTATTGGCCTTGCAGCAACAGCGCCGTATAGCCTACCCGATCGTCGAATTGCGCAGCGGTGCCGACAGGTTCGGGATCTTTCAGGCCGCTGGCCTTGAGGCAACTGGCGAGCACTTTTTTGTCGTAGGCGGCCCACGCGTCGGGGCTGGCAGCCTGAGCCTGAAAGGCGATGGCGGCAGTGAGGCCGAGGAGCATCAGTGCAGGGGTTTTCATCGACAATGTCCTTGTTCGGGGAACCAGGACAGGAGTATGCCTGAGGTCGGGGCAGGGGTCAGAGGCCGCGACGATCGCAGCCTCCTTGAACCTGGCCCGCATTGACGCGGGTGGGTCTCAGCGACCTTGTTCGGCGACGGCCTTGGCCGCGGTGATCAGGCACTTGGTCAATTCGGGCGACGAAAATTTGGTAAGCACCCCGTTTGCGCCGGCCAATCGCGCTTTCTCACTGTTCATGGCGCTGTCCAGCGACGTGTGCAGCAGCACATAGAGGTGGGCGAAATCCGGCGTCTCGCGCAGGGTCCGGGTGAGGGCGTAGCCGTCCATTTCCGACATTTCAATATCGGAGACGATCAGGTTGATCTCCTGCGCCGTGCCCTGCAGCTCCAGCAGGCAGTCGATGGCTTCCTTGGCGCTGCGGGCGGTATGGCATTGCAGGCCCAGGTTGCGAAGGGTGTGCACCGATTGCTGCAAGGCGACTTGGCTGTCATCGACCACCAGGATCCGGGCGTTGCCCAGGACTTCGGCGTCTTCCATGCTCAATTCGGTCGGCGCGGTTTCGATCTGCGCCGGTGCGATGCCATGGATGACCTTTTCGATATCCAATACTTGCACCAGCGTGCCGTCCACCGAGGTCACGCCAGTGATGAACGCGCGCACGCCGCCGGAGCCGTAGGGCGGCGGTTTGATGTCGGTGGTCAGGCAATGCACGATCTTGCTGACCGCCTGCACATGCAGGCCCTGCTTGGAACGGCTGACGTCGGTGACGATCAGGCAGCCGCCGTCCGGGTCTTCCAGCGGCCGCTCGCCAATGGCGCGGCTCAGGTCGATAACCGACAACGATGTCCCGCGCAGGGTGGCGATGCCTTTGACGTGGGGATGGGACTCCGGCAGCTTGGTCAACGGTGGGCAGGGAATGATTTCACTGACCTTGAGCAGGTTGATCGCCATCAGCTTGCCGCTGCGCAAGGTAAACAGCAGAAGCGAAAGTGAATCTGCGCGGGCTTTGTTGGAAGACATAAAAACCTTCTGTGGAAAAAGGTGGGGCGAGCATGAAGGTCGCCAGAACAGCTTGTGATATTGGGTTATCGACTTGTCGGGGGCAGGCTTTAGGATGAAAGCCTGTCGATCGCATGGATCGCTGCCATAAGGTCCTGGTGCGGGACCGCTTTTGTGGCGAGGGAGCTTGCTCCCGCTCGGCTCTGTAGGAGCTGGCGAAGCCTGCGATCTTTTGATCTTGATCTTGATCTTGATCTTTCGCTTGCGACTCAATTGCCAGTGGAAAGATCGCAGCCTCGTTGCACTCGACAGCTCCTACACAGCTCCTACACAGCTCCTACACAGCTCTTACGGCGCAGCCCAGCGGGAGCAAGCGACTATTTCAGGCCAAGCCGTTTGGCCATCCGCCCCAGGTTCGCGCGGTCCAGCCCCAGCTCCCGGGCGGCGCTGGCCCAGTTGTGCTGGTGACGCTCCAGGCAGGCGGCGATCAGATTGCGTTGGAACGCGTCCACCGCTTCGCGCAAGTCCCCCGTCACGCCTGGTGCGACCGGCGCCGGGTTGGGGGATGACGGTTCGGCGTTATCCCCAGGGGCCTGGGGCAAATCCAGGTCCTGGGCGCTGAGGCTGAGGATTCTCGGGCGCGCCGGGTGGCGGCCCAAGGCCTTCAGGGCGCTACGGCCGATCAGGTGTTCCAGCTCGCGCACGTTGCCCGGCCAGTCGTAGGCCAGCAATGCGGCCTGGGCGTCGCTGGTCAGGCGCAGGCTGCCCAGGCCCATGCGCGAACGATTCTGTTCGAGGAAGAAGCCGCTGAGCAGCAGCACGTCCCGCCCGCGTTCACGCAGTGCCGGCACCTGCAGGGGGTATACGCTCAAGCGATGATAGAAATCGGCCCGATAACGGCCGTTGCGCACTTCTTCGGCGAGGTCGCGATTGGTGGCCGCGATCAGGCGAACATCGACTCGGTGCTCCTTGTCCGAACCCAGGCGCTGCAGTTGGCCGCTTTGCAACACCCGCAGCAACTTGGCCTGGACAGTCAGGGACAACTCACCCACCTCGTCGAGGAACAAGGTGCCGCCGTCGGCCAGTTCAAACTTGCCGCGGCGGTCGTTCGTGGCCCCGGTGAAGGCGCCCCGGACATGGCCGAAGAGTTCGCTTTCCACCAGCGTATCCGGCAGGGCGGCGCAGTTGAGGCGGACCAGCGGCGGGCCGGCGCGTTTCGACGCGGCGTGGATGGCCTGGGCGACCAGTTCCTTGCCCACGCCGGTTTCGCCGGTGATCAATACTGTCAGGTCGCTGCCGCCCACCAGCGTGATCTCTTCCACCAGGCGCTTGTGGGCCGTGCTCTGGCCGACCATGTCGCGGTGTTGCTGGCCGCTGGCCTGGCGATAGACCTCGGCGCGGCGATGTTCGTCCTCGGCTTTCAAGGCCAGGCGCTCGATGCGCTCGGCGGCGCTGACCGTGGCGGCGGCGAGGCTGGCGAAGGCTTGCAGGGCACTGAGGTCGATGGGTTCGAAGCGCTCCGGGTCCAGCGAATCCAGGGTCAGCAGGCCCCAGGGGCGCTCATCGATGAACAGTGGGCAACCCATACAGTCGTGGACTTCCAGATGCTTGGCCAGCCCCTCGACCAGCCCGTCGGAGGGATCGGGCAGGCCACTGTCGGCGGCGAAGCGGGTGGGGTGCGGGTTGGCCAGCAGCGCTTCGAAGCGTGGATGTTCGCTGACCCGGAATCGCCGGCCCAGTGTATCGGTGCTCAAGCCATCCACGGCGAGCGGTACCAGGCAGTCTCCATCCAGGCGCAACAACGCTGCCGCATCGCAGGGCAGCAGGGCGCGCAGGGTGCCGAGCAGGCGCCGGTAACGTTCACCTTCAGGCAGTTCGCGGGACAGGTCGGCTACCAGCGGCAGTAGAGAGGTCAGCAGGGCGGTTGCGGTCATAATGACTCCATGTAGTCGAAACGACTATAAGGTGGGTCGTGTCGATATGACTACACTCTTTTTAACTTGCTGATATTAAAGGTAAAAAAATATGGCACGGAAACTGATATGACATAAGCAACTGTTATCGATCATACGCCAGGAGTCACCTTATGCTCAGTCGAGAAGAGCGCGCCATCATTCGCTCCACCGTGCCCTTGCTGGAAAGCGGGGGGGAGGCGCTGATCACCCACTTCTATCGCATGATGCTGTCCGAGTACCCTCAGGTCCGCCCGCTGTTCAACCAGGCTCACCAGGCCAGCGGCGACCAACCACGTGCCTTGGCCAACGGCGTGTTGATGTATGCGCGGCACATCGACCAGCTCGACCAATTGGGCGACCTGGTGGCGAAAATCGTCAACAAGCACGTTGCCCTGCAGATCCTGCCGCAACATTACCCGATTGTCGGTTCGTGCCTGCTGCGGGCGATTGCCGAGGTGCTGGGCGAAGAAATCGCCACCCCCGAAGTGATCGCGGCGTGGGGCGCTGCCTACAACCAGCTGGCCGATATCCTGATCGGCGCCGAAGCCGACATGTACGACAAGAAGGCCGAGGCGCTGGGCGGCTGGCGTGGCGAGCGCGAGTTCATCCTGGCGGCCAAGGTCCAGGAAAGCGCGGAAATCACCTCTTTCTACTTCGAACCTGCGGACAAGGGCCCGATCCTGGTGGCCGAGCCGGGCCAGTACATCGGCATGAAACTCGTGCTCGAGGGCGAGGAAGTGCGCCGCAACTATTCGCTGTCGGCCCTGGCGGACAATGGCCAGTACCGGATCAGTGTCAAGCGTGAGCCAGGCGGGCGGGTGTCGAACTTCCTGCATCATCATTTTGAGGTTGGCAGTCGTATCCAGTTGTTCCCGCCGTCCGGGGATTTCTACCTGAGTGCCAGCGAAAAACCGTTGGTGCTGATCAGCGGCGGCGTTGGTATTACCCCGACCCTGGCCATGTTGCAGGCAGCACTGCAAACCGAGCGGCCGGTGCATTTCATTCACTGCGCACGCAACGGCCGCGTCCATGCCTTCCGTGACTGGATCGACGATTTGGCCAAGCGGCATCCGCAACTCAAGCGTTTTTACTGCTACGACGAAGACGACGGGGTAAGCCCGGCGGCGGACAAGGTGGGGCTGTTGAGCCAGGAGCAACTGGCGCAATGGCTACCGGAGCAGCGTGACCTGGACGCCTATTTCCTTGGGCCGAAGGGCTTCATGGGCGCCGTCAAGCGCCACCTCAAGGCCCTGGGCGTGCCCGACCGGCAGAGCCGCTACGAATTCTTCGGCCCGGCGGCGGCGCTGGAATAAGGTCGCGGCCAACTGGGGAAGCCGGGTTGGTCTCATCGCGAGCAGGCTCGCTCCCACAGGGGACATGTGGTGGACACGATTTCTGTGAACACCACAAAAAACTGTGGGAGCGAGCCTGCTCGCGAAGGCATCGGTAGATCCGACATCAGTGCAAGCTGACCCACCGCCATCGCGAGCAAGCTCGCTCCCACATGGGGTTGCGGGTTGTTCACAGATATCGCACTCATCACAAATCCCTGTGGGAGCTGAGCTTGCTCGCGATGGCGGCTGCAGCTCCACCCCTGTCCAACTGACCCGCATTAATCCCCGCTTAACCTTCTTGCGCTCTATTCCCTTCAATTGTCGACGCCCGCTGCTCGTTCACTGTCATGGTCAGCGTGTAGACTTCGGTACATCCGATCGCGCGCCGGGTGTTGCGAGGCTGCGCGTCGATCCATGCAGACAAAGGGAAACGCAATGAGTGAGGAAATGATGCGGCTGGGCCGCGAGCGGCGCTATCTGGTGCTGCTGGGGCTGATCTGCCTGGCACTGATCGGTGGTGCGCTGTACATGCAGGTGGCCCTCGGCGAGGCGCCGTGCCCGCTGTGTATCCTGCAACGCTATGCGTTGTTGCTGATCGCTATTTTCGCTTTCATCGGCGCCGCCATGCGCACCCGCCGCAGCCTGACGATCTTCGAAGGCCTGGTGGTGCTCTGCGCCCTGGCTGGGGCCGGTGTGGCCGGGCATCACGTGTACACGCAGTTCTTCCCCGCGGTCAGTTGCGGTATCGATGTCTTGCAACCGATTGTCGATGACCTGCCGCTGGCGAAGATCTTCCCGCTGGGGTTCCAGGTCGATGGTTTTTGCTCTACTCCTTACCCACCGATCCTGGGCCTGTCCCTGGCGCAATGGGCACTGGTGGCCTTCGTGTTGACGGTGGTGCTGGTGCCGTTGCTGGTGTCGCGTAACCGCAAACCGCTTCGCTGAAACACCTCAACGAAACGCCCCGGTTACTCCCTTGGAGAGCCGGGGCGTTTTTCGTTTCACCCCCGAGCCGGAGCGTCCTTGATCCGAGGCAAGAATGACCTGCGACAACGTGCGACACGTTGTCACATATCTTGCGACGCTCAGCCTTTCCGACGGCGATTAAACGCTTATTCCTGTAACAAAAAAACGTCTGGTTTCGCAGCCAGCGTCTCGCTTGTAGCAGGCATTTTTAACAGCGCAGCGTCAGGCGCCCCAGGCCCCTGAAAATGGGCGCTTGCCGGGCAAAAAAGCCCTTGCGAATCGATCCAAGCTGTCTAAATCGGGCGTAGTAGACCTACGTTTTTTGGGGTTCTTGTTGAGAATTAATTTCGATAAGATGCTGGCCCGTTGCAATATCAGCAAGAGATTGTTGCCGGATCGGATAAAAATTATTTCGGGATGAGACATGGTCTACAGCGCGTCACCTCACTACAATCGCCCGCACCGATTTTCCGACCCGGCTCAAGCTTGAGCACGAGAGTGGTCGAAGGGCGCCAGCGCCCCATGCGACCCCAGGTGTCGGTGCCTCCAACTATCCGCACCAAATGGAATTGGGCTTGAACTAGGCCTTTTGACCAACGAATAAGAACTCACTGCTGGCCCAGGATGTGTCGAACAGCCGCTGACGTTCGACGGGCAGCCCTTATTCAATCCAAGAAAATGCCAACCCTTGGCAGGGTGAAGTGTTGGCGATCAAAACCCAACTGCATTGCGCAAGCTGCTTTAGAGGTCGTGAGATGAGTAAAAACAGGTACCCCCGATTACTAGGCTTGTTGCCGCTGCTCGGCACGTTGCTGCTGGGAGGCTGCAACATGACCTTGCTCGATCCCAAGGGCCAGGTCGGCCTGGATGAACGAAACCTGATCATCACCGCCACGCTGCTGATGTTGCTGGTCGTTGTGCCGGTTATCGTCATGACTTTCCTGTTCGCCTGGAAGTACCGCGCAACCAACACCCAGGCCACCTACACGCCGAAATGGTCGCATTCGACCAAGATCGAAGTGGCGGTGTGGACCATTCCGGTGCTGATCATCATTGCCCTGGGTTATGTCACCTACAAGTCGACCCACGCCCTGGACCCTTATCGTCCGCTTGAATCCGACGTCAAGCCGATCACCATCGAAGTGGTCTCGATGGACTGGAAGTGGCTGTTCATCTATCCGGAACAAGGCATCGCCACGGTCAACAAGATCGTGTTCCCGGCCCACACGCCGATCAATTTCAAGGTCACCTCCGACACCGTGATGAACTCGTTCTTCATCCCGGGCCTGGGCGGCCAGATCTACGCGATGGCCGGCATGCAGACCAAGCTGCACCTGATCGCCAACCAGAACACCGAACTTGAAGGTATCTCCGCCAACTACAGCGGCGCGGGTTTCACCGGCATGAAGTTCAAAGCGACCGCCACCACCCAGGAAGAGTTCGACGCCTGGGTCAACGAAGTGAAGAAGGCACCTAAACAGCTTGAAAAAGCTGAATACGAAGCCCTTTCCAAGCCGAGCCAGAACAACCCAGTCGAACTCTACTCGTCGGTTACGCCGAACCTGTTCCAGACCATCATCGACAAGTATGAAGGGATGAATCCGGGCAAGCCGATGCACCACGAGAAGAAAGACAAGGAAGTGGCTCACAACATGGAAGGGATGGACATGAGCTCGCATTCAGCTGCCGGGGCAGAGGAGTAAACGATGTTAGGTAAATTAAGTTGGGAAGCGATCCCGTTCCACGAGCCGATTGTCATGGTGACCCTCGCCATCATCGCGCTCGGTGGTCTGGCATTGTTCGCCGGTATCACTTATTTCAAGAAGTGGACCTACCTGTGGACAGAGTGGCTGACCTCGGTCGATCACAAGAAAATCGGCGTGATGTACATCATCGTCGCCATGGTCATGCTGCTGCGCGGTTTTGCCGACGCCATCATGATGCGTACCCAGCTGGCCATGGCCACCGAGGGTTCGCCTGGCTACCTGCCGCCTGAACACTATGACCAGATCTTCACCGCCCACGGTGTGATCATGATCATCTTCATGGCGATGCCATTCTTCACCGGCCTGATGAACCTTGCAGTGCCGCTGCAGATCGGCGCGCGCGACGTTGCCTATCCGTTCCTGAACTCCCTCAGCTTCTGGCTGCTGGTGTCCGGCGTGGTACTGATCAACGTATCGCTGGGTGTTGGCGAATTCGCCAAGACCGGTTGGGTTGCCTATCCACCGTTGTCGGGGCTGCAATACAGTCCGGGCGTGGGGGTGGATTACTACATCTGGGCGCTACAGCTATCCGGGTTGGGGACAACGCTGACGGGGGTCAACTTCCTGGCCACCGTGCTGAAGATGCGTACCCCAGGCATGAAGCTGATGGACATGCCGATCTTCACCTGGACCTGTACCTGGGCCAACGTGCTGATCGTCGCTTCGTTCCCGATCCTCACCGCTACCCTGGCACTGCTGACGCTTGACCGCTACATGGATTTCCACATTTTCACCAATGAACTGGGTGGAAATCCGATGATGTACGTCAACCTGTTCTGGGCCTGGGGTCACCCCGAGGTGTACATCCTGATCCTGCCGGCGTTCGGTATTTTCTCCGAAGTCATCTCGACCTTCTCCGGCAAGAAACTGTTTGGCCACCACTCGATGATCTACGCTTCCGGCGCGATCTCGGTACTGGGCTTCATGGGCTGGCTGCACCACTTCTTCACCATGGGCTCGGGGGCCAGCGTCAACGCCTTCTTCGGCCTGGCGACGATGCTGCTCTCGATCCCGACGGGTGTGAAGCTGTTCAACTGGCTGTTCACCATCTACCAGGGCCGCCTGCGGTTCACCAGCCACGTGCTGTGGACCCTGGGCTTCATGGTGACCTTCGCCATCGGCGGCATGCCCGGCGTACTGCTGGCCATCCCGGGTGCGGACTTCGTGTTGCACAACAGCCTGTTCGTGATCGCGCACTTCCATAACGTGATCATCGGCGGCGCCGTGTTCGGCTACATCGCAGGCTTTGCGTTCTACTTCCCGAAAGCGTTCGGCTTCAAGCTGCACGAAGGTTGGGGCAAGGCAGCGTTCTGGTTCTGGATCTCGGGCTTCTTCGTCGCGTTCATGCCGCTCTATGCACTGGGCTTCATGGGCATGACCCGTCGCCTGAACGCCACCACCAACCCTGAGTGGGTGCCGTACCTGTACGTCGCCATGTTCGGCGCGGTGATGATCGCGGTCGGTATCGCCTGCCAGTTGATCCAGCTGTACGTCAGCGTGCGTGATCGCAAGAAGCCGGAAAACATGTGCGAACACGGTGATCCGTGGAATGCCCATACCCTGGAATGGTCGACTTCGTCGCCACCACCGTTCTACAACTTTGCCGTGCTGCCGAAAGCGGAAACCATCGACCCGTTCACCGAAGCCAAGGAAGCCGGTACCGCGTACCAGGTTCCGGCCAAGTACGAGCCGATCCACATGCCCAACAACACCGCCACCGGTGTGGTCATGGGTGCGCTGTTGACTGTGTTCGGTTTCGCGATGATCTGGCACATCTGGTGGCTGGCCATCGCCAGCCTGGTCGGCACCGTGGCGTATTTCGTGATCCATGCCGCCCGTGACGATCAGGGCTACATGGTGCCGGTGGATGTCATCGAACGCATCGAAGCCGAGCAGCACAAGCGCCTGGTCGCGGCCGGGAAAGTCCCCGCCACCGCCACCCGTGTTGAAACCTCGTTGGAACAGGCTTAAACCATGTCGAACTTAGTGACCAATGTTGGACACGCCCATGGTCATGACCATGGGCACGATGACCATCACCACGACTCGGGCGAGATGACCGTATTCGGTTTCTGGCTCTACCTGATGACCGACTGCATTTTGTTTGCGTCGATCTTCGCGGTGTACGCGGTGCTGGTTAACAACGTCGCCGGTGGCCCGTCGGGCCACGAAATCTTCGAACTGCCTTATGTACTGGGCGAAACCGCGCTGCTGCTGTTCAGTTCGATCACCTACGGCTTCGCCATGCTGGCGTTGTTCAAGGGCAAGAAAACCCAGGTCCTGGGCTGGTTGGCCATGACCTTCCTGTTGGGCGCCGGCTTTATCGCCATGGAGATCAACGAGTTCCATATCCTGATCGCCGAAGGCTACGGCCCTAGCCGCAGCGGCTTCCTGTCCGGGTTCTTCACCCTGGTCGGCACCCACGGCCTGCACGTGACCAGCGGCCTGATCTGGATGGCGATCATGATGTACCAGGTCCAGAAAAACGGCCTGACCGCCACCAACAAGACGCGCCTGAGCTGCCTGAGCCTGTTCTGGCACTTCCTGGACGTGGTGTGGATCTGCGTATTCACCGTTGTTTATCTGATGGGGACCCTGTAAATGGCTAACGCACATTCCCATGATGGCCATGACGCCGGCCACGGCAGCGTCAAGTCCTACGCCATCGGTTTCATCCTGTCGGTGATCCTGACCGTCATTCCGTTCGGCCTGGTGATGTACCCGTCGCTGCCCAAGAGCCTGACCCTGTGGATCATCCTGATCTTCGCCGTGGTCCAGGTACTGGTGCACCTGGTGTACTTCCTGCACCTGGACCGCTCCGCTGCCCAACGTAACAACGTGGTCGCGTTTGTGTTTGCTGCGATCGTGATTGTCCTGCTGGTCGGCCTGTCGTTGTGGATCATGTTCAGCATCCACACCAACATGATGGCGCACTGAGGAAAGTCCGGATGTCACTGAAGCACTTTATCCAAATCACCAAGCCGGGGATCATTTTCGGTAACGTGCTTTCTGTGGCGGGCGGGTTCTTCCTGGCCTCGAAAGGGCATGTCGATCTGGCCATCTTCCTGGCGGCGATGATCGGCACTTCCCTGGTGGTGGCGTCCGGTTGCGTGTTCAACAACTGCATCGACCGCGACATCGCCATCAAGATGGAGCGCACCAAGAACCGGGCGCTGGTCCAAGGCCTGATTCCGGTGCAACTGGCCCTGGCCTTCGCCACGGTGCTGGGCGTGGCCGGCGTGGCGCTGCTGTACTGGGTGGCCAATCCGCTGGCGGCGTTGTTCGCGGTGATCGGTTTTGTCATCTACGTCGGCCTCTACAGCCTGTACCTCAAGCGCAAGTCGGTCCACGGCACGCTGGTGGGCAGCCTGTCGGGGGCGATGCCGCCGGTGATCGGCTACGTGGCTGTGAGCAACAGCTTCGACATGGCGGCGCTGACGCTGCTGGTGATGTTCAGCTTGTGGCAGATGCCGCATTCCTACGCCATCGCGATCTTCCGCTTCAACGATTACCTGGCAGCCTCGATTCCGGTGTTGCCGGTCAAGCGCGGCATCCGCGTGGCCAAGAAGCACATCCTGCTCTACATCCTGGCCTTCCTGGTGGCGACCTTGATGCTGACCTTCAGCGGCTACGCCGGCATGAGCTACCTCGCCGTCGCCGCTGCCATGGGCATGTACTGGCTGTACATGGCCTGGACCGGCTACAAGGCGGTGGACGATACGGTCTGGGCACGCAAGCTGTTCGTGTTCTCGATCTTCACCATCACCGCCCTGAGCGTCATGATGTCCCTGGATTTCAAGGTGCCGAGTGAGTTGTTGCTGACTTACGCGCCTTAAGCGCCAGAGCTGCAAAAAAAGCCCCGCCTTCGAGAGAAGCGCGGGGCTTTTTTTGATATGGGCCATGGCTAGCCGCTGTCATTCGTCGCAATAAAGTGTGGCTTGTTGATCTATACGCGATTTGCCTATAGTTTCTGCCATGCGAACCTTATTTTTTGAAACGACTACGTTCACTGCCACGGTTGGCCATTACCTGACCGATGATGAATATCGCCTGCTTCAGTTCTATATGCAGCAGCATCCAGAGGCCGGTGACGTCATGCCACGTACCGGGGGCTTCCGTAAGCTGCGTTGGTTCGATGAACGTCGTGGCAAAGGGAAGCGAGGTGGGCTGCGGGTCATTTATTATTGGTTGAGGCATGATCGTCAGTTTTGGATGTTTGCGATTTATGACAAGGACGAACTGGAAAGCCTGACCTCCGAGCAAGAGAAGATGCTCAAGCGCGCCATAGAAGCTGAGTTGAAAGTACGAGGTACCTTATGAAAAAGCGCGATCTGTTTGCCGAGATGATGCAAGGCGTCGAGGAGATGGCTGCTCACCGCGAGGGCAAGATTACCCTTCGCCAGATTTCGATTGAAGACAAGCCGGTTCCCGAGGTGTCAGCCCAGGAAATCGTAGCTTTGCGCGACAGGCTTCATATGTCCCAAGCCGTCTTCGCCAAGAGCATCAGGACCAGTCCGGGCACCCTCAGGAACTGGGAGCAGGAAAAGTCCAAGCCTAATGCCCAGGCGGCTTTGTTGATCAAATTGGTCGAGAAGTTTCCGGATATGGTCGAGCGGCTTGGTGCTGTTTGATCCGCTCATAGCCATGGGAAAGCCCCGCCTTCGAGAGAAGCGCGGGGCTTTTTCATGATCGTTATTCGGATGTTATCGATATTCCTGTGGGAGCGAGCTTGCTCGCGAAGCGGTGGGTCAGTTGAACTGATATTGACTGACACGACGCAATCGCGAGCAAGCTCGCTCCCACAGGAGACCCGGATTCGGGCTTATTGCTGGGCGATGCTGTAGCCGTCGAACGCTTTCTGCTGTTGCAGCGCGGTGACGATGCTTTTGCGGGTGACCGGTTGTTCAGTGCCGTCGTTGTCCAGGAAGGTTTCGCTTTCCAGCTCGGCTTCGTCGCCTTCGCCGACGAAGTTGAAGCCCAGGAACTCGAAGGCTTCGCGGGCGACGGTCGGCTTGGAGCGTGGCGTGCGCAGGGGCAGGGTGACGCTGATGCCGTCCTTGCTGATGACAAACACTTCGGCTTCCTTCTTGGGCCGCGAGGCCTTGCCCTTGCTGCCGCTCGGGTTGCTGATGGCCTGGTGGGTCTGGTTCAGCACTTTCAGAGCCAGGCCGTAGACGAGCTCCTGGAACGACGGGTCGTCTTTGTAGCTGGAAAGAATGCGGCTGATCGGGAAGCGGCTGCCCAGGTCTTCCAGGGCAGCAAAATCCGCAGCCTCAGCGTCCTTGAGCTGCTTGAGCTGACCCATCAACTCGTAGGCCTTGTCGTCATCGAACGCATCGTGGGCCTGGCGAATGGCGTTGCGCAGTTCGCGGATCTGGTCGCTTTCGCGGTTTGACTGGAACGCATCGAGGACCATTTCGCTGATGGTCTTGGCCTGGGGCAGATGCTGTGAAAGATTGATGGAGTTTTCGTATTCCGCTTTGGACGACAGGGTGACTACGGATTCAGCGGTGTTGGAATCGGACATTGAAATTTCACTACTTCTGTTAGCGGGATGAGGCGAGAAAGGCATTGAGCTTTTTTCCGGCCGCCTAATCTATTGGACCCGGGCGGTGTTGTCACGGTCGGAGCGGTGGCCGGTACGTATTTCAGTCGCGCATCAGTTCCATCAGCCGCAATGCGTCCGGCGTTGCGGCGCCGCTGGCGGTGTTATCGAAGATGCACCAAGTCGGCGTATCCGCAGCGCTCTTCAATTGTTGCGCGAACTGCTTCAGCCAGGTCTCCTCATAAGGGGAATAGTAGATTCGCGGCGAGCCATGCAAACGGTAATAACGAATGCCAGGCCAGCCTGCCGGTCGAACGCCCCCCGATAAGGGGGACGGATCGGCAGCGACACGACCGATCCGCTCGTTCTCCAGCATCGCCATGGCCTGCGGCGCGAGCCAGCTCGGGTGTCGGGGTTCGAGAACCGCGGGGCCCTGATACCGATCCCGCAAAGCCCCGAAGAAGCGTTCGGCTTGGGTGTTGTCGAAGGCCAGTGATGGCGGCAATTGGATCAACAGGCAACCCAGTTTTTCACCCAACTGTGAACACTGCCCAAGGAACTCATCCACAAGCCCCTCGCAATCGTGCAGTCGTCGATCGTGAGTGATCTGCTTTGGCACCTTGACCGAGAAGCGAAAGTCCGGCCCCACGCTGTCCGCCCACTTGGCGTAAGTGGCAGGACGATGTGGGCGATAGAACGAACTATTGATCTCCACCGCCGGGAAGCGTGCGCTGTAGCGCGGCAAATGGCTGCCTTCATCGGGAAACGCCGGCCAATGTGCCCTGGGCAACGACCAGCCGGCGCAGCCCAGGAAAAGGTTCGAAGAGCAGGGGAGTCGAGTCGGCAATTTTGAAGACCTATCGCGGGGGGGACAAAGCTATGACCGCGACAAACGCCTCATCGGTTCATTCCTGGCAATCGCGGCTTCAGTTGCAGATCACGTTTTTGCCGGCCATCTTGGAGCGATACAACGCCTGGTCTGCACGATCCATCAGTACTTCTTGCGTCTCGTCGTCGAGCCGCTGGACCACACCAAAGCTCATGGTGATCGGGAAGTCGCCCACCGGAAGCAGGTCGGACAGGCCTCGGCGAATGGTTTCAGCCATCAGGACCGCATCGGCCAACGACGTGTTTGGCAAGATCATGATGAATTCATCGCCGCCCCAGCGCACCAACAGGTCTCCGTCGCGCTCGCAGCGTTTGACCGCCTGCACCACCTGCACCAGCGCTGCGTCACCAAAGGCGTGGCCGTAGCGGTCATTGATGTCCTTGAAGTCGTCGACGTCCATGGCGATCAGCGACAACGGTTCGCGAAAGCGCTGGGCACGCTCACAGGCCAGTGGCAGCGCCTGCTCCAGGCGATAGCGGTTGGCGACCAGGGTCAAGGCATCGGTTTCGGCGAGCCTGCGGTTTTCGTCGAGTTGGATTTGCAGTTGATGGTTGACGCGAGACAACTCGCGAGTGCGCTCTTCGATGATCGCTTCCAGGGATTTGTTACGCCGTTCGAGTTGCTCGAACAGGCGCTTCTTGTCGTCGATGCTGCGATGGGCGCCGATCATTCGAGCAACGCTGCCGTCGGGGTTGCGAGCAATCACATAACCGCGGTCTTCGATCCAGATATAGGAGCCGTCATGGGCCCGGCAGCGGTATTCGGCTTGGTATTTTGGCGACCGTTGTTCCAGATAGTCGTCGAACAGGGCCATCACCTGGGGATAATCCTCTGGATGGATCACGCTCTCCCAAGTCAGCACGGTATTGCTCAGGGAATGGGGCGTATAACCGAGCATGGTGTACCAGCCGGGGTTGCGATAGACGAACCCGGTATTGGCGTTCCAGTCCCAAATGCCGTCGCTGACCAGCTCCATGATGGTGTGCAGCACGCTTTCGTCCAGATCGGACAAATCGAACCGCAGCAAATCGATCTTCGAGGCGTCGTCCATCGTTGTTCCCTCAATCAGCCCTGATATCAAAATGCTCTCCAGGGGTGAAGGGTAGCCGATGGGGCGCGGGGTCACTAGCGGGCAGCGCTTCGGGTGAACGCCTGAACTGTGGCGAGGGAGCTTGCTCCCGCTGGGCCGGTCCGACGCTTCTGGCGTAGCAGTTCCAAAGCAGGGCCGCTTCGCGCCCCAGCGGGAGCAAGCTCCCTCGCCACGGGATTTATCCAACACTTATCGAGCACGCCCATCAGGGTTTACCCCATTTCTCCAGCGCAAACTCGACAAAACTGCGCAGCTTCGGCAAACGGTAGCGATCCTGGGCATACATCAGGCTCATTGGCCGATGGGGCAGTTGATAATCCTGCAGCAGCGCCACCAGATCCCCTTCCTGTAGATCCTTTGCCACCAGCGCGTCGGGCAGCATCACCACACCCATGCCGGCCAACGCGGCGCGGTGCAGGCCCGAGGAGCTATTGATCAGCATCGGCCCGGTCACCGGGACTTTGATTTCCCCTTCCGGACCGTTGATTGGCCAGTGCTCCTGGGCGAAGCGCCATTCGTCACCAGCGGAATAGGCAAACGACAGGCAATCGTGATGTTGCAGATCGTCGGGCTTTTGCGGCGTGCCTTTGCGCGCCAGGTAAGCAGGGGAGGCACAAATGGTCAGGGTGTAGTCCACCAGCGGACGCACGATCAGTTTCGGGTCGGGAAGGCCGCGGCGGATGGCAACGTCGAAGCCAGGGTCACGCAGGTCCAGGCGCTGGTTGGTCAGTAGCACGTCGAGTTTGACCTGAGCGAAGCGCTGGCTGAATTCGGCCAGGGCCGGCGCGAGGCGTTCGGTGCCGAAGGTCAGCGGCGCGGTGATGCGCAAGGTGCCGGTGGGCTCGCCCTGGGTCTGTTCGGCCAGGCGTTCGGAATCGGCCACCAGCCCCAGCACTTCCAGGCAACGCTGGTAGTAGGCTGCGCCGAATTCAGTCAGGCGCTGGCGACGAGTCGTACGATTGATCAGGCGCACGCCGAGACGTTGCTCCAGCGCGCGAAGATGATTGCCTACCATGGTGGTCGACATTTCGCAGGCCTGGGCTGCCGCTGTCAGGCTGCCGGACTCCACCACTTTCACGTAAACGGTCATTGCCTGGAACAGGTCCATTATCAAGCTCAGCTTATAGATGATTGAAGTAAAGTGGCGTTTATCCATCAAGGGTGGCTAACCATACTGGAAAAAACCACCCGATGGAGCTTGATGCCATGACCGCTGCCTGCCTGATGACCACTTACCACCCCCTGGCGCTGAGTTTCACCCGCGGCTTGGGGACGCGCCTGTGGGACCAGGACGGCCGCGAATACCTCGATGCGGTGGCGGGGGTGGCGGTGACCAATGTCGGCCATTCCCACCCGCGGCTGGTGGCCGCCATCAGTGAGCAGGCCGGCCTGCTATTGCACACCTCCAACCTGTACAGCATCGATTGGCAGCAGCGTCTGGCGCAAAAGCTCACCCGGCTGTCCGGCCTGGAGCGAGCTTTTTTCAACAACTCGGGCGCCGAGGCCAACGAAACCGCGCTGAAACTGGCGCGCCTCTATGGCTGGCACAAGGGCATCGAGCAGCCGTTGGTGGTGGTCATGGACAACGCGTTCCATGGGCGCACCTTGGGCACTATGTCCGCCAGTGATGGTCCGTCCGTGCGGCTGGGCTACAACCGCTTGCCGGGGGATTTCATCAAGGTGCCGTTCGGTGATCTTGCGGCGCTGGAACAGATTCAACAGGCCCATGGCGAGCGCATCGTCGCGGTGCTGGTGGAGCCGATCCAGGGCGAAAGCGGTGTGCAACTCGCCCCGCCGGGTTACCTCAAGGCCTTGCGGCAGCTGTGCAGTCGGCGCGCCTGGCTGTTGATGCTCGACGAGATCCAGACCGGCATCGGTCGTACCGGCCAATGGTTCGCGTTCCAGCACGAGGGCATCGTGCCGGACGTCATGACCCTGGCCAAAGGCCTGGGCAACGGCGTGCCCATCGGTGCCTGCCTGGCACGGGGCAAGGCCGCCGAGCTGTTTACCCCGGGCAGCCATGGCAGCACGTTCGGTGGCAATCCATTGGCCTGTCGGGTCGGCTGCACGGTGCTGGACATCATCGAGGAACAAGCCCTGGTGGATAACGCCAGGCAGCAGGGCGAACAATTGCTGGGTCGGCTGCGGGCCGAACTGGCGGACACCCCGAACGTATTGGCGATTCGCGGCCAAGGCTTGATGATCGGCATCGAACTCAAGCAACCGGTCCGCGACCTGACCCTTCGTGCTGCCCAGGACCACGGCCTGCTGATCAATGTCACCCGGGGCCAGACCATTCGCCTGCTGCCGCCGCTGACGATCGATGGGCGCGAAGTGGAGATGATTGTCAGGGGCGTGAGCCGCTGTCTGGCGCAGGGTTGAGGGTACTTCGCCCGGACGACGGATTTTGTCCGGCAGCCGGGCGAAGCGCGACGCAGCGGGACGGAATTTTTAACGGTTGTCGCGTTCCAACGCCTGCCAGAGTCGATTGCCTACACTTTGGCAACCAGACTGAAAATCCCAGGAGCATCTTCATGTTCACCTCGCGTCGCTTGATTGTTGTCGCTACTGCTGTGGCCTTGTTGTCCGGCTGTGCGTCGCCCAACCCCTATGACAACCAGGGCCAGGCCTCTACCGAATCGTCGGGCATGAGCAAAACCGCCAAGTACGGCGGCCTCGGGGCACTGGCGGGGGCGCTGGCCGGTGCGGCCATTGGTCACGATAACCGTGGCAAGGGCGCCTTGATCGGCGCGGCGGTGGTGGGGGCTTCCGCGGCCGGCTACGGCTACTACGCCGACCAGCAGGAAAAGAAACTGCGCGCGAGCATGGCCAATACCGGTGTTGAAGTGCAGCGCCAGGGCGACCAGATCAAGCTGATCATGCCGGGCAACATCACCTTCGCTACCGATTCGGCGAACATCGCGTCCAGTTTCTACCAGCCGCTGAACAACCTGGCCAACTCCCTCAAGGAATTCAGCCAGAACCAGATCGAAATCGTCGGTTACACCGACAGCACCGGCAGCCGCCAGCACAACATGGACCTGTCCCAGCGCCGCGCCCAGAGCGTGGCGCCCTACCTGACGTCCCAGGGCGTGAGCGGTGCCAACCTGTCAGCCCGTGGCGCCGGCCCGGACAACCCGGTGGCGAGCAACGCCGACGTCAATGGCCGCGCGCAGAACCGTCGGGTCGAGGTTAATCTCAAGGCCATTCCTGGGCAGCAGTACCAGGCGCCGCAGCAGCAGGGCCAGACTTACCAGCAGTATCCTTGATCGCTGGGCGGTAAATGAAAGGGGGACCCCGGAAATGGGTCCCCCTTTTTTTGCGACTAGCGTTTGGGCTTTTGTGGCGAGGGAGCTTGCTCCCGCTGGGCTGCGAAGCAGTCCTGAGAGCATTCGCCTTGATTCTCCTGACACACCGCGTTCGCTGATTTGGGCCTGCTGCGCCCGAAGCGTCGGACCGGTCCAGCGGGAGCAAGCTCCCTCGCCACGGAGGTGTTCACTTGAGTAATTAGGGGGCAATTCGCCTCTTTCACCGCACTCAAGAACGCACACGTACGCTCCTGCTGCGGATTCTCGAAAATCTGCGCAGGCGTGCCTTGTTCATGGATCTGCCCCTTGTAGAAGAAGCACACCCGATCAGCGAACTCTCGCGCAAACCCCATCTGGTGGGTCACCATCAGCATGGTCAGGTTGTGTTCGGCCCCCAGTTTGCGGATCACATTCAGCACCTCGCCGCACACCTCCGGAGCCAGCGCCGAAGTCACCTCGTCAACCAACATCACCTTGGGCCGCATCGCCAACGCCCGGGCAATCGCCACCCGCTGCTGCTGGCCGCCGGACAGTTGCGATGGGTAATGGTCGAGCTTGTTGCCCAGCCCCACCAGTTCCAGCAGGTCGGCGGCGCGATCCCGGGCTTCCTTCGGGTTCATGCCCAGCACCTGCACCGGCGCCTCGATCACGTTCTGCAGCGCGGTCATGTGGGGGAACAGATTGAAGCTCTGGAACACCATGCCGATCTTGCCGCGCACCCGGCGGATGTGCCGGTCGTTGGCCGGCACCAGTACGCCGTTGCGGTTGGGCATGTGGGTCAGCGAGTCGTCCTCGACGCGGATCTGGCCCTGGTCGATGCCTTCCAGGGTCATCAGCACCCGCAGCAGCGTGGACTTGCCCGAACCGCTGGGGCCGATGATCGCGACTTTTTCACCGGGCGCGACATCCAGGTTCAGATGGTCGAGTACCGTGAAGCTGCCGTAGCTTTTGGTCACGTCCTGGAAACTCACAATCGGCCGGGACGGTGTCGGAATTTGCATGGCCGGGGCCTCCTGCTGTGACGCCAGCGTGCTGCGCCGGGACAAATCGGTGGGCGTGGACAGGGGTAAAGTCATTAGCGTAGCTCCATGCGCGTTTCAAGGCGCCGTACCAGATAAGCCAAGGCGAGGCTCAGGGCGAGGAAGAACAGGCCGACCAGGGTGATGGGTTCCAGGTAACGGAAATGCTCGGAACCGATGTTCTTGGCCTGCTGCATGATTTCCACCACGGTGATCGCCGACAGCACCGGCGTGTCCTTGAGCATTGCCACCAGGTAGTTGCCCAGGGGCGGCACGATCGGTCGCAGCGCCTGGGGCAGGATGATGTTGCGGTAGGCGTCGTACGGCGCGATGTTCAACGCCGTCACCGCTTCCCACTGCGCCCGTGGCACCGCGTCGAGGCCACTGCGATAGACCTCGGCGATGTAGCAGGCATAGTGCAGGCCGATGCCGAGGATGCCGACTTGCATGGCCGTCAGGCTCAAGCCGTAGTTGGGCAGCACGTAGTAGAGGAAATACACCTGGATCAGCAACGGCGTGCTGCGGATGAACTCGATCACCGCCGTGGCCGGCCACGACAGCCAGAACTTGCGACTGCGCCGGCCAATCGCCAGGAACAGCCCCAGCACGATCGCGATCAGGAAACCGATCAGGGTAATGCCCACGGTATTGAGGGAGGCGCGCAGCAGGTCCGGGAGGATCAGTGCGGCGTAGGACCAGTCGAACAGCGTCATGACAGACCTCCACGCATCCGGCCCCGGCTCAGCCGTCGCTCGACGTTGCGCATACCGAAGTTGATGGCTTGGGCGAGAATGAAATACAGCACCAGCGCCAGGCTGAAGACCTCCAGGGTCTGGAACGTCGCCTGATCCAACTGGCGCGCCCGGAAGCTCAGGTCGGACAAGGTGATCAGCGACACCAGCGAGGTGTTCTTCAGCAACTCGATCAACAGGTTGGTGCCCGGTGGAATCGCCGCCAGCAATGCCTGGGGCAAGATGATTCGCTTGAAGCGGGTGAAGCCGCTGAAATTCAACGCTGTGCAGGCTTCGTATTGGCCCTTGGCGACCGAGCTGATGGCGCCGCGCATCACTTCGGCCCCGTAGGCGCCGATGTGCAGGCCCAGGCCGACGATGGCCACGGCGTAGGGGCTCAGCTCCACATTGAAGGGCGGCAGCGGCAGCACGAAGAACAGCCAGAACAATTGCACCAGCAACGAAGTGCCACGAAACACTTCGATGTAGGTGATGGAAAACCAGCGCAACGCGCGCCACGGCGACAGCCGTCCGAGGGCCGCGAGGACCGCCGCGACAATCGCCAGCAGCGAGCCGAAGAACGTCACCTGGAGCGTACCCCAGGCCCCTTGAATCAATAACGGAAGTAATTCGCCCATGGTTCAACCCGATATCCGATGAAACAGGGAACAGGCATCACGCCTGCGCGTCATGCCCGTTTCGGCGTGCCATTAGGGCTGAGCGCAAAGCTCGGCCGCGGTCTTGCTGGTGACGTTGGATTTGTCGAAACCGAATGGCGCGACGGCCTTGAGGTGTTCCTCCGAACCCAGCCACGTCTTCAGCTCGGCATTGACCGCGTCGCGCAGGTCTTTGTCCTCGGGGCGGAAGGCCAAGGCGCCGTAGCCGATGTGGGACGGGTCGTCCTTGAATTCGGTCATCGCCTCGACTTTGTCGCCACCCTTGCTGGCCAGGCCCTTCATGGTCAGTTGGGTGCCGACGGCCGCGTCGGCGCGACCGGCGCGCACGGCTTGCAATTGCGCGGTGGTGTCGGGGACCTGGAGGATCTGATCGTCCTTGCCCCCGGAGTCGCGGGCATAGGCCAGGTTCACCGTGCCGGCCATGATGGCCAGCTTCACGTCCGGTTGCTTGGCGATGTCTTCATAGCTGTGGAGTTTTTTCGGGTTGCCCTTGGCCACGAGCACCGCGTCGGGCAATTGATACTGCGGATCGGTGAACAACACTTGCTTGCAGCGCGACGGGGTGATGTACATGCCGGCGGCAATTACATCGAAGCGACCCGCGCGCAGGCCAGGGATCAGCGAGCCCCATTCGGTGAGCACGCCATTGACCTGCTTGATGCCCATCCTGGCGAAAATGATCTTGGCGATCTCCGGCGACTCACCGGTGACGGTGCCGTCGGTTTCGGTGAAGGCGAATGGGGTCTCGTTGGCGTAGCCGATCCGGATGCTGCTGTTGCTTTTGACGGTATCCAAGGTGGCCGCTTGAACGCTGCCGGCCAGGCCCAGTGCGGCACAGGTCAACAAGAGCCGACGCAAGGGCGCATGGGTGCTGGGAAGAAAATTGCTCATCGATAAAATCTCCTGTTTCTTGTGGATCCGTCGTTTGACGGCTCTGTGGTAGGAGGCAGTGTGACAAGAGCAAAGCGTACAGCGGCGGATCCGGGCGTGGCCTGGAATCGGGAACGGCGCCGGTACAGGTCGATCCGGCTTTTTGTCGGGGCGATAAGCCCGCCTGGGTGACGACCTTGGACCGAGCATACAAAAGCCCCGGCATTGATTGTATTGCACTAGGACAATTGCTTTGCCGCGAGGGCCGCGCAATGCTGTGCGCACCCCTACACACGCCGGTTGCAGTTGTCATGGATAAGTGGAAGTCAGCCTTGGACCTCGCCCGCAGCGGTGAGTCCAAATACAAGATCCTGGTGCAGGCCATTGCCGACGATATCGAACAGGGCGCCTTGGCCAACGACCAGCGCCTGCCGCCGCAGCGGCAGGTGGCCGACGCCATGGGCATCAGCGTGCAGACCGTCACCAACGCCTACAAGGAGTTGGAGCGCCAAGGGCTGGTCCGTTGCGAAGTAGGGCGCGGCAGTTTTGTTTCGCGGCGCATGAGCGACCGGGTCGCCACCTACATACTCGACAGCCCCGAGCGGGCGCTGGTGGATTTTTCCATCACTCGCATCCTCCACACCCGCGAGCATGACCAGGCCTGGCGGGATACCTGCGCGGCGTTGAGCACTGAAGAGGATCAGCCGTGGATTCACGCGTTTCGGCCCATCGCCGGTTTCGAATCCCATCGCGAAGCGGCGACGCAGTGGATTGGCCGGCAAGGGCTGAAAGTCGACCGTAACGATGTGCTGATCACCAACGGCGCGGCCCATGGGATTTTCCTGGCGCTCGCTTCCCTGGCGGGCCCCGACGATGTGGTGCTCTGCGAAGGTTTGACCGACCACGGCGTGATCGGCAATTCCCAGGTGTTGGGCTTCACCCTCAAGGGCCTGGAGATGGATCGCCATGGCATCGACCCCGAACATTTCGAAGACATGTGCAGCAACGAGCGCATCACGGCGCTGGTGTGCACACCGAACCTGAACAACCCCACCACCAGCCTGATGCCCGACGCCCGGCGCCGGGAAATCGCCGAGATCGCCCGGCGCTTCGGTGTGCACGTTATCGAGGATGATGTGTACGGTCCGCTGCTGGACGAACGCCGCGCGCCGCCCATCAGTCATTACCTGCCGGAACTGTCGTTCTACTGCACGAGCATGACCAAGTCGGTGCTCACGGGGTTGCGCATCGGCTACCTGGTGGTGCCCAAGCGCTTGGCGTTGCGTACCGAGAGCATTCTGCGGGTCAACAGCTGGATGGCCACGCCGATGGTCTCGGAGATCGCCACCCGCTGGATCCGCGATGGCCGCGCCGAGTCGCTGGTGCAGTTGCAGCGCCAACTGTTGGCTGGGCGCCAGGCGATGGTCACCGAATACATGGGCGAGCATGTGTTGGCCCAGCATCCTCATGCCTTGAACGCCTGGATCGGCATCCCGCCTCACTGGGAAGTGGACAGCCTGGTGCGGGCGCTGCGCCACAAGCACATCGCGGTCACTTCCCCCGACCCGTTCACCGTACGCGGCACTCCTCGACCGCGCGCGGTGCGAGTGTGTGTCGGCGCCGAATGCAGCGATGAAGAAATGCGCCATGCGCTGATCGGCATGCGCGAGATCTTCAACCAGTATCCGCAGATTCATGATTTTTGATAGGCAAGCAGTGGGCTTTCTCCAAAGTTGCATGTGCCTTTGTGGCGAGGGAGCTTGCTCCCGCTCGGCTGCGAAGCAGTCGTAAAAACAGTTAACTGTCTGCAGATACATCTGGTTGAATGGATTTGGGGCTGCTGCGCAGCCCAGCGGGAGCAAGCTCCCTCGCCACAGGGATAGGTGGGTCATGCTGAATTTGTCGATCTTTCAGCCGACACTGAATGCAAAGTAAATTGCCCTAGTACATTCATCACCACAATCCAGCCCTCTTAGACTGCGCCCAACACATCCGCTCGGGACGCAGTCATGACAGGGTTGCAGCTTCAGGACATTTACCTCGCCCGCCAGCGCATAGAGTCGCAGGTCAGGCGCACGCCCATGGAGCATTCCCCGAGCCTGACTCGGTTGATGGGCGTGCCGGTGTATCTCAAGCTGGAGTCCCTGCAAATCACCGGCAGCTTCAAGCTGCGCGGGGCGAGCAATGCCGTCGCGCAACTCAGTTCGGAGCAGAAGGCCCAGGGCGTGGTCACCGCGTCGACCGGTAATCATGGCCGGGCGCTCGCTCACGCGGCCTCGCAGCAGGGCGTCCGGGCGATTGTCTGCCTGTCGAACCTGGTACCGGCCAACAAGGTACAGGCGATTCGCGATTTGGGCGCCGAGGTGTGCATCGTCGGCCAGTCCCAGGACGACGCCCAACGCGAAGCCGAGCGCATCGCCCGAGAGCAGGGCGCAACCTTCCTGCCGCCCTTTGATCACCCGGCGATCATCGCCGGCCAGGGCACCCTCGGCCTGGAGATCCTCGAGCAGCAGCCGGACGTGGCCCAGGTCCTGGTGCCGTTATCCGGTGGCGGTCTGTTCGCCGGTGTCGCCCTGTCCCTCAAAAGTGCCAATCCCGCGATCCAGGTCCACGGCATCAGCATGGCCCGAGGCGCGGCGATGCACGCCAGCCTAGCCGCCGGACAACCGGTGGACATCGAAGAATTGCCGACCCTGGCCGACTCCCTCGGTGGCGGCATCGGCCTGGACAACCGCTACACCTTCGTCATGACGCGGCAACTGCGTGATGACTTGCACCTGCTCTCGGAAGCCTCCATCGCCAACGCCGTCCGCCACGCCTATCACCACGAACGCCTGGTGCTCGAAGGCGCCGCCGTGGTGGGCATCGCGGCGCTGCTCGACGGCCTGGTCGAGCCGCGCGGCCCCATCGTTCTGGTGGTCAGCGGGCGCAACGTCGACACCGAACAACATGCCCGCGTGATCGCTGGCGCCAATGCCTGATAACCGTTAACGGAGCCCTGCCATGAGTGAAGTCACCCTATTGAGCGAGGCTGACCTGCGCAGTTGCGTGGCCCTCGACCTGGCCAGCATCGACGCCATCGAGCAGGCTTTCGTGCTGTTGGCCACCGCCGCCGTGGCGATGCCGCCGATCCTGCGATTGGACATCCCCGAGCACAACGGCGAAGTGGATGTGAAGACCGCTTACCTGCCGGGCCTGGAACGCTTCGCCATCAAGGTCAGCCCGGGTTTTTTCGATAACCCCAAGCTTGGCCTGCCCAGCCTTAACGGCATGATGATGCTGCTCTCGGCACGCACCGGTTTGCTGGAGGCGCTGTTGCTGGACAACGGTTACCTCACCGCCGTGCGCACCGCCGCCGCCGGTGCCGTGGCGGCGCGGTGCCTGTCTCGCGAGGACAGTCGCAGCGTCGCGCTGATCGGTGCCGGCGAACAGGCGGCGTTGCAGCTTCAGGCGCTGCGCCTGGTGCGGCCCTTCGACGAGGTGCGGGTCTGGGCGCGTGATGTACAAAAGGCCCAGGCGTTCAGCGCCGGGCTCGCTCGCGACACAGGGCTCGCCGTCACGCCATGCGTCTCCATTGATGCTGCCCTGGAGGCCGTGGACATCGCCATCACCTGCACCCCCAGTCGCGAACCGTTGATCCAAGCTCGCCATCTGCATCCCGGCCTGCACATCACGGCGATGGGTTCGGACGCGGAGCACAAGAACGAAATTTCCCCGCAAGCCCTGGCGGCCATCGATTGCTATGTCGCCGATCGCCTGAGCCAGACCCGCGTACTCGGCGAACTGCACCACGCCCTGGCGGCCGGCACCGTACACGATGACCTGGCGCTTCTGGAGTTGGGACGAGTATTGGCAGGGCAACGGCAGGGGCGCTCCGATGCGGCGCAAGTGACGCTTTGCGACCTGACCGGCACCGGCGCCCAGGACACCGCCATCGCCAACCTGGCGTTCGAGCGGGCAAGGGCGGCGGGCAAGGGCTTTGCGTTCGGTCGCTAGATCATTTTCTTCATGAGTAATTGAACAGAGGGCAGGTGGATGTCAGAGATCGTCGTCAATCTTCCGTTTAAACGGGAGGAATACGCCCAGCGCCTGGCGAAGGTTCGCGCGGCCATGCAGGCCCAGGGCCTGGAGCTGCTGCTGGTCACCGATCCGTCGAACATGGCTTGGCTCACCGGCTATGACGGTTGGTCGTTCTATGTGCACCAGTGCGTGCTGCTGGCGCTGGAGGGCGAGCCCGTGTGGTTCGGTCGCGGCCAGGATGCCAACGGTGCCAAGCGCACGGTGTTCATGCAGGCCGACAACATCGTCGGCTACCCGGACATCTACGTGCAGTCCCGCGAGCGCCATCCCATGGACTACCTGTCCCGGGAGGTGATCATCGCCCGTGGCTGGGGCGCGCTGAGCATTGGCGTGGAGATGGACAACTATTACTTCAGCGCCGCCGCGTACCTGTCGCTGCAAAAGCACTTGCCCGAGGCGACGCTGGTAGACGCGGTGGGCCTGGTGAACTGGCAGCGGGCCGTGAAGTCGCCCCAGGAAATCGCCTACATGCGCATCGCCGCGCGCATCGGCGAGAACATGCACAGCCGGATCCTCGAACGCATCGAACCGGGCATGCGCAAGAACGAACTGGTGGCCGAGATCTACAGCAGCGGCATCCTCGGTGCCGATGGCCATGGCGGCGACTACCCGGCCATCGGGCCGCTGTTGCCCACCGGGGCCGATGCCAGCGCGCCGCACCTGACCTGGGACGATTCGCCGTTCGAACAAGGCGCCGGCACCTTCTTCGAGATCGCCGGTTGCTACAAGCGTTACCACTGCCCGCTGTCGCGGACGATTTACCTGGGCAAGCCGCCCCGACATTTCCTCGACGGTGAAAAAGCCGTGGTCGAGGGCATCGCCGCCGGCCTGGACGCGGCCAAGCCGGGCAACACCACCGGCGACATTGCCGTGGCGTTTTTCAAGGTGCTGGAGAAGTTCGGCATCCACAAGGACAGCCGTTGCGGCTACCCCATCGGCATCAGTTATCCGCCTGATTGGGGCGAGCGCACCATGAGCCTGCGCCCTGGCGACAACAGCGTGTTGCAACCGGGCATGACCTTCCACTTCATGCCGGGGCTGTGGATGGACGATTGGGGCTTGGATATCACCGAGAGCATTTTGATCACCGAAAACGGCGTCGAGACGCTGTGCAACGTGCCTCGTCAACTGTTTGTGAAGGATTGAGCCATGCCTGACGTGCCCAACAATCCCATCAGCGCCACGGTCGACTTCAGCCGCGAGGGCGTGCAGCACGGCTTTCTCAAGCTGCCGTATTCGCGGGACGATTCGGCCTGGGGCGCAGTGATGATCCCCATCACCGTCATCCAGCGCGGCAGCGGCCCGACGGCGCTGCTCAGCGGTGGCAACCACGGTGATGAATACGAAGGCCCGGTGGCCTTGAGCAAACTGGCCCAGCAGTTGACCGCCGAGGACGTCAGCGGGCGAGTGATCATCGTGCCGTTCATGAATACCCCGGCGTTCCATGGCGGGCGCCGCACTTCACCCATCGACAAGGGCAACCTGAACCGCAGTTTTCCCGGCCGGCCGGACGGCTCCGTTACCGAGAAAATCGCCGACTATTTCAATCGCACGTTGTTGCCGTTGGCAGACATTGTCCTGGACATTCACTCCGGTGGCCGGACCCTGGATTTCCTGCCGTTCGCCGCCTGCCACGTCTTGCCGGACAAACAGCAACAGGCCCGCTGCGAGGCCGGGATGCTGGCGTTCAACGCGCCATATTGCATGCGCATGTTGGAGCTGGACGCCGGGGCGATGTACGACACGGCGGCCGAATCCCAGGGCAAGGTGTTCGTCACCACCGAACTGGGCGGCGGCGGTTCGTCGACTGCCCGCAGCGTGGCGATTGCCGAGCGTGGGGTGCGCAACCTGCTGATCCACGCCGGCATCCTAAGGGGCACGATCGAGTTGCAGCCGTCGTTGGTGCTCGACATGCCGGATGCCAGTTGTTTCATCGCCAGCGAACACAACGGCTTGCTGGAGATGTGTCGTGATCTTGGTGAAAACGTCACCCGGGGTGAGGTGGTGGCGCGTATCCATGACACCACCCGCAGCGGCGTCGCCCCGGTCGAATACCGCGCCGCCCGCAGCGGCCTCCTAGCGGCCCGGCACTTTCCCGGGCTGGTGCAGTGTGGCGATACGTTGGTGGTGATTGCGGATGTGTTGGCGTAATGCACCCCAACTGACACACCACCCTGTGGGAGCGAGCTTGCCCGCGATAGCGGTGTGTCTGAAACGGTAATGTTGAATTTGGTGGCCTCATCGCGAGCAAGCTCGCTCCCACAGGGGTTTACGGTGATTGCAGGTTGGTGATCCGCCACAGATAAATGTGGGAGCGGGCTTGCTCGCGAAGGCGGTGTGACATGCAACGGATATGTTGAATTTGATGGCTGAGGTGGTCAACTTTTTCCGGACACCTCAATCGGTGTTTTCAGGCTGTTTGCCGCTCGTACTGATTGGGCGGCAAA
>NZ_JABAEE010000079.1:0-28714 GCF_023701885.1 Pseudomonas sp. CG7
CTGACGCCAGCTGGCACTGCCCAGGTAAACACCCCGGCGGCCTTATAAGTCTGAGTTGCCTTGAAAGGACCGTGTCGACTGGTTGTAATTTCCTCCCAGTCTTTCCACTGCCCATCCTCACGACGCGCGCGGACCGCCATGCCAACCTCATCCCCCGACATTCCCCCGATCAGCGTTTGTGTCAGACGCTCGCCGGCATTGGACAGGCCGGAAACCCTGAGGCCGTAACGTCGAGTAGGGCTCCAGCCGGGCGGGATGTTGAGCTGGCCTGACGTGGCTGTCAGGTAATCACCCGGTATCGTGTAGTCATTCAAATCCAGCGCGGTACCGACGATTGCGCGTCCCACTCCAAACGCCCCTGGAGCAAGCATTGCGCCCGGGGTCAGATCGAGCGGGTTAGCTTGTTTAGGAGTGTTGTTGCTGCTCCAGATCTGCGCCCAAGGAGTCCAGACACCATTAGCAGTACGCGTACGTATACAAGTAATCGGTAGGATGGCATTCACCAACGAATCCCAAACCTGCGTAGCCATGTTGCTACTGCCCCGCTCCATGTGGAACACAGTGCCCTGGGGAATCTGCCCCGTGCCCTGCTGTGGGGGATATTCCGGCTTCGTTCCCGTGGTCGAAGCGCTGACTAGAAACACACCGTTTTCCACGAGGCTATCGATACTCCCGGTGTAACTGTAGGCAGAGCCCCCCAGGCCATAACGAGCCATGACGGCCCGAACCCCTCCATTGAATGCAGCAGACAACGCATCCGGCACCGCTCCGTTCTCCGCGTACCAGGTGATGCCCGCGCCGGTCGACAAGGTGATGCTGTCCATTGTCTTCAACACCAACTGATTAGCAGCAATACCCGCCACATAATCCGTACCTTGCAAGACGATGGTTGCAGCACCGGTCGAAACGTTTAGCAGATTTATAGTGCCGCCATTGAACCCCGAGCTTGCCTTGGGCAAGGTGATGTTCACTGGGTTGGCCGAATTGATGATGAACGACTTACCGAACGCATCCGCGGTCAGAACGGTACTCGCGTCCAACCCACCAACGCTTGAATGGTTGCCGAGCGCACGCTGCACAAACGCAGTCGTCGCGAGTTGCTGATTGTTGTTGCTGACCGGAGCAGTCGGGGCCGTCGGGACGCCCAGCAGCACGGGTGAATTGAGCGGCGCAAACCCTTGCGTGATGTTCTGAAACGCCAACGCCGTAGTGCCCAGTACAATCACCCCATCGGTAATCAACTGCCAGATCGTATTGGCAAGCGTCGTCCCCTCCTCCACCGAGACAATCAATCCTGAAGTCACCTCGACACTCGCATCGGCATCCTTTGCCCGAACCCAAGCGCCGTTCGCGGCAACGTAGATACCGTTGTCTTTCGCCAAAGTCTGTGACTTGACCAAGACCCGATTCCCGGCGATCACCGCAACACCATCGATCGCCTGCGCACCACTCAAGACAATGTTGGCCGTCGTCGCCACACGCACCGACTGCTTCCTGTCGAGCTTGGCGAGTTCATCAGCGACGTAACCTGCAACCCAAGCCCGCGTCGCCTTGACCACCGTGTCGTCAATCAACAGCGTCACCAGCTCGGCATTGCTGGTCTCGAAAATCGATCGGATATAAAACTCTTTCCCCGAACCGGACGTCGCCAACACCGGTTTGAACGACTCCGGATATTTGACAATCGCATAGAGAATCCCGGTATCGGTCCAGATTCCGGCTTCGCGCACATACCAGCCGCCGACGTCGGACGGGATGGTGACTTCGGCCAGCAGCCAGCTCGGATTGTTTTCATCCTGGAACAGCGCATTGAGCGGCCCGCGCCAGACTTCGCGCTTGAGCGCCGTCGCCGTTGCGGCCGGGTTGTATTCGGCGCCGCCACCGTCACCGACGGAAATCTGCGACAGTTTGATCGGTGTGCCCGCCGCCTTGCAGGCGGTTTCGTAGGCGATCCCCGCATCGGTGAGCAGGGTGTAGTAGTCGGCCATTTAGGACCCCTGTGGATAAATAGTGGAGGTTTCGACGGTGTAGAGCCCGGCGGCCATGAAGGCCTGGCCCGAGGCTTCGAGGCCTTCGATGACGATCGGATAAACCGTGGTCAGCTCACCGCACAGCGTCGCGGCGCCGATGACGTGGCGGCCGAATGCGCTCAAGCCGACAGACACCTTCAAGGTGTCACGCTCGCTCTTGGCATCGGACAGGCGGCGGTCGAGACGGGCGTCGATGGCTTCGCTGTAGGGCCGTTCGGTAAACGCCCTGACGGAAAAACTGTAGGGCGGGCCCGGTGGCGTTTGCTCATACCAGGCGCGCACTTCAGGCATCAGCTGCAACCCCTTGGCCGCATTTTCCAGCGCCTTTCGCGTCCCGGCCTGCCGAGCGGTGGGCCAGGCGAGCTCAACGGTCAGGCGCTTCTCAGCTTCGGGCGCCTCGGAACTCCATTCACTGACACCGCGGTCGGCTCCTAGATAAGGCAAGAACGCCAAAGGCGTGGCCGCCGGATTCATCAGTTCGGGAAACGGCGGATCGACGCGTTCCAGCAGCCGGGCAAACCCGAGATCCAGCGCCCGCTCCAGCGGTGAGCTGTTGACCGGCAGCAGGCCCGGGCGAGGTGTGTCGTCACTCATAATGTATCCACCTCGACCACGACGCCCGTGCAGTACGGTGCCTGGAAAGCCGTCGTCACAATCGGCGCAAGCGGTTCGAGAATCTGCAGCTGAACCGCGCCAGCGCTGTGCAGGGTGTAGTCGATCCAGCTGGGGTCCACCCGACCTTCCAGGCGATGACACGCCTCGGCATAGTCCAGCAGTTGCTGTTGTGCGGCAGCCTGGGTCAGGCCCGAGTCAGGCCCGGGATTGATCTTCGCCACGACGCGGATTTTGTAAGGTTTGATCTGCGCGGCCTGCACGATGACCAAGTCCGTCTCGGGCCGTACATCCGGTCGGGCGAAGTGCTCGCGGACGCCGTCGAGCAACGCTGCGGACGGCGTTCCATTGCCGTCGCGGGACAGCACCGTGACCGTGACTTCGCCGGGCGCGGTACGGCGTCCGTTACCGTCCTTGATCTGGGCGGCGTAGCTGTCCGGGTCGAAGGTGTAGGTGACCGTCACCACACCCGCCGAGGCGTTCTCGACTTTTACGACGGGACGCTGCCCCAGGGTAAAGATCTCCCGCCGATACTGCATGCGCGAGCCAGCCGCCGGCGCATGGGGCGCCAGGTAGTAGCGCAACCGCGCATCGTCATCGCTCTCGTAGACCGGGGGGACGGGCGGGAACGCCGCTGGGTCGCCCGGGTCGAGCAATGGGCGTTCGAGCCCCATGTCTGCGAGGCGAGCGTCGAGGTTGGTGCCGGTGGCCCACCACGCCAACATCTGCTTGATGCGGGCGTTGTATTTGCGTTCGTGGGTTTGCAGCCGGACACAGAACGCCTCGAGGGCCAGGGTCAACAGTTCGCTTTCGTTCTCGAGACTGTCCACCAACTTGGCGGCGCTGGCGGGAGAGCGTGCGGCGACGTACTCGACCACAAAGATCTTGAACTCGGCGAGCAAGTCCTCGAACGCTTCGACGGTGACGATGGCCGGTTCGGCCAGTTGGTTCTGGCCGGGTATCAACATGCTCATGTCACCACCTCGAAAGTCTGCTTGCGGTTTTTCCAGGTGCCGGCGAAACGCAGCAGCAATCCGGCACCGTGCCGGCTGGCGACGATGACCTGGGGCTCGAAATCGTCGATGCCGTTGTGGGGGTTGTAGAACGCTTGGGCCGCATGGCTCTGGGCGAGGATCAGCAGGTCGTCGCCGAGGTTCTGCCCCAGCAACTGGGTGAGTGCGCAGCCATACAACGGGCGCTTCTGGCGGGTGCCCAACGGCGTGGTCAAGGCACGGGTGGCGCGCTGCACGAACTGCAGCCAGTCGTCGACCGTGGCGCCGGTATTTCGATCGATTCCAATCATGAGGAAGTCTCTTATGCGGTACTGATGACGCGTCCCTGGTGATCCACCACCGGGCCGCTCAGGTGCACACCGGAGGCGTCGAGTCGAATGCCGACGGCGCCCAGTTTTAATTCGATGATTTGCGGCGTCATCACCAGACTCGATGGGCCAATGCCCAACTGGAGCGATTCGCGGGAACCGCTGAACGTCGCCGGGCCGTTCTTCCAATGCAGGACATGGCTGGCGTGGTCGTAGCCGTTTTCCGTGCCGTCTTGATAGAGGCGACGCGTCAGCGAGGCCTGGGTCGAGACGGGCGGGAACTGACCGCCATTGAGGCCAAACAACGCCACCGCCTGCCCACCGCTCTCGCCGCCGCCATGGTTGAGTAACAGGCATTGCTCGCCCACGGACGGAATCCGCGACTCGCTCTGGGCGCCGGCGCTCGGGTTGAAAAAGCGGATCGCCGGAGTGAGCAGTCCGCCATGGCTGACTTTGCAGGTGTTGCTGGCCGCATCGACTTCCTGGCAAACGCCAATGCGGCAAAAACTCTCCGCACGTCGATGCAAGTCTTCCAGCTCGGTTTCCATCTGCGCCAGGCGCTCGATGATCGGCCCCAGATGCATCCGTAACAGCGCATCAAACATGGCTCAGCCCTCAAGTGCGGTGTATTGGTCCGGGTCGTCGATGTTCGACACTTCCCAAGTGCGGGCAAACTTCGCGATGCCCAACGGGTCATCCAACAGCGTCGGGCCGAGGTACAAGGTTTGGCTGAAGGAAAGGGTCCAGGCGGTGTACGACCTTGTCGGGTTGATGAACGTAGATGGCAGGCCATCGATCTCCGTGGGCAAGTCGCATTGATCGCCCGACAGACCCCAGCGGTTATCCATGACCAAGTGCTTCAGCTCAGCGGCCAAATCGCAGGCCTCCCATCCCGGGACGGCCATGACCACTTGCAGGGAAACCGTCAGGACATGGGCGATACGCCCATTGTTGGCGCGGTGACCGGGCGCATCACGCTCGATGGCAATCAGTATCCAGGGTTGATCGTCGGTGCCATCGAACTCCTGAGGGCTGCCGACTTTCAAGGTGGGATAAGTGGCGCGCAGCGTCTGGGCAATGGCCGAGAACAACTGCGACGGTTTTTCGATAAGGGCAGGCATTGATCGCCTCCTTGTGTAGGGATCAGCGCTGTCGATTCACGGCTGGTCGGGAGGCACGTCTCGCGGAGGGACTTCGCACACGCCGATCCGCTTGGCGACCCAGCGCTCGTAAAGCCCGATGGCCACATCGGCCCCGGCCAGGGCGGTCAGGCAACCCAGGGCGCAAGCGCTCCAGATCGACATCCCGAGGGCGTACAACAGCATGGTTGCCGATACGCCGCAGACCACGCAGGCACCGGAGCGCAGAACCACGCGGCGCAGCAACGGCCAGCCACGGGCGCCCTCCTTGTCGGCGCGCCACATCTCGCCGGACACCCCGCCCACCAGGGCGAGCACGATGACCAGCCAGATCGGCATGTCCAGCAACGCTTGTTGCTCGTTTGTCATGTCAGGCTTCCTGGGGGATGGGTTAGAACGAGAGAATCGATCACGCTATCGAGTGATGAGCATGTCGAGGCTGGTCGCGTCGCAGGAGTTGTTGGCTTTCCTATCGATGACCAGATAAAGCGAAGACGTCGGCGTGACTGCCACGCTGTTCAGCATGAACGTGGCGCTACCGCCGTTTGCCAGGCTCCCGGACTGAAGCACGGTGTCGCCCAGGTTCAGCGACCAGCCAACACCGTCCCCGCAGGCGTTATGCAGGTCATTAACCCGGCCCAGTACGTTGATATTGCCGGTGACAGGACTGGCCCAGCGGAAGATGCTCTGGCTGTTGGTGCCGGGATGAGCGACCACATCACCCTGCTTGAACACGAAGCTGGTGCCCGAGCCGGTGAAGGTGAAGCTTTTCTTGGGAATAGCGATCCAGGAAGCCGGGACGTCGTCCCGCCAGCAAGTTGTTGGATTACCGTTGCACACCTCGGCCTGGAACGTCGGAAAGAGCGTGTAGTTGGCCGAGGCGTTTACCCCCGATTTGTTTTGCATGAACGACCAGGGCGAACCGGCCGGTGCGGCTTCGGTCATCAGGTACATGTCCCGGGCCAGGTTCCACGACAGGGCCGTATCAGCCCAACTGTTCAGGGATACGAAGGACGACAGAAACGCAGTCGCCAGTAGGATTGTTTTGAGCAATTTCATTTTTCTTACCTCGGTTGATGTCATTGAGTACGGCGTGCAGGATCTATTCCGCACGCTGTTCGCTCGCCGGCGTCCACTCGAGGCTCAACGGCCTTCACATGATTCAACGTTCCGCATCGGGAACACTTGATCTGGAGTTCGGTGTTCTCACATACCGATAAATGTTATTTGGTAATCAGCATGTCGATGGTGCTTGAGTCGCAAGAGTAATTAGTCTTTTTATCAAGGACGAAGTAAATGGGTGAGGCGGCGGTGACAGGTACATTGCTAAGAGAAAAAACAGCCCCCGTACCTTTGGCCAAGCTACCCGACTGCAGAACCGCACCGCCCTGATTAAGCGACCATGCGACACCATCACCACAGGCGCTGTGGATACTGTTGATACGCCCCAGAATATTGACGGCACCAGTGACAGGGCTGGTCCAGCGGATGATGGTTTGACTATTCATGCCTGGATGAAAAATCACGTTACCTGGCGGAACAGTAAAGCTGCCGTTCCCGCTGTAGTTATAGGTTTCCTTGTGAACGGTTACATGAGCCCCGGATGGAATGTCTTGCCAGCAGGTCGCAGGTTTTCCGCCACACACATCGGCCGTAAACGAAGGCAGAAGGATGTAGTTGTCGGGATTATTCACGCCAGAGGCGTTTTCCATGAACGCCCAAGGCGAGCCTGTCGCAATACGCTCCTTTGCGAAGATCACATCTTTTGCCAAGTTCCAAGACAGGGCGGTTTCTGCCCAAGCGTTAACGGATGCACCAGAAAATAGAAACAAGCTCAGCAATGCAGCAATCGTAAGTTTTTTCATGAGATCACCTTTTGAGTCGGATAATTTGAACTGCGCGGCTTTAACGCTCATGTCGCTCGACGGCGTTCACTCGAAGCTCAACGGCCTTCACATGATTCAACGTCCCGCACCGGGAACACTTGATCTGGAGTTCGGTGTTCTCGCCCACGCGGGCCAGAAGTTTTTTACAGTGACCGCATCTGAAATCCTTCAGCATCGAAAGCCCTCCCATTGGCGGCGGTTTGAAGTGCCTCGCGGCACAGGCATTCCAAAAAGCCCGGTTGCCCAGGCTTTTCAGTAATGCGCTTGATCTTTCGGCGCGACTGGCGCGGTACGGATCCATTCAAATTGTTCCTCCGGCCGCGGTCCCTGCCCGCCGGATAACTGCTTCTGGTGCTTTACGCTGCACACCCGGGCCAGTTGCCAACCCTCTGAACCGTTAAGGCCGGTTCATCGCTGCCTGTTGGTGGAACTAAAGAGCTTTGTTGCCAGCCGCTTTGTCGAGCGGCTTGGACACAGAATATGCATGGATGCATATACAGTCAATGCGTAAATGCATTTATTTATGCATGGCAAATGCATGAGCGCATGAAACCCGCAGAAACACTGAGGGTTGCCAGTTTTCAGGAGACGAAAAAAAACCCGCGCAGCGGCGGGTTTTATCTGACAGCGGAGGGGTTAACGGGCGTACATGCCCCACCAGAAGACGTGACCGAGGATGACGATCTGCTCGTCCTGCATTTCCTGGAACGTGTAGTCCTCATCCGGATGTTCATCGCGATTGAAGCTACGCAGGCGGATGCCGGTGGGCAGGCGGTAAAGCTGCTTCACTCGCAGTTGGCCGTTGTGATTGATGGCGTAGAGGTCACCGTCGACGATGTCGCCGATTCCGCATTTGCCCGCATTCACCCCAACCGTGGCGCCGTCGCGCAGCACCGGCAACATGCTGTTGCCGCGCACCGTCACGCACTTGGCCTGGTCGAACTGCACCCCATTGTGGCGCAGGCTGCGCTTGCCGAACCGCAGGCTGGAGCGCTCGCTTTCCTCGATGACGAATCTTCCTGATCCAGCAGCCAATTCAACCTCACGCAGAAAAGGGACCGACACTTCGTCTTCTTCGACGGGTGTTTCGTCGTCCCACAGGCTTATGTCCTTGAGTTCGGAATGCGGCTCGTCGCGGCGGGCATTGCCGACGGGCACAACGTCGGCGCGCCCGCGCAACTGATCGGTGCTCACGGCAAAATATTCGGCGATCTTCGAGATGTGTTTATCCGAAGGGTCGACGATCTTGCCGCTGAGGATCCGCGAGAGGGTGGACTGAGGCACGCCGGTACGCCGGTGAAGCTCCGTGGGGGAGATCCCGTGCTGATCGAGCAATGCTCTTAATACGGTCGAAACGTTGCGTTTTTGCATAACGCGCATAGTGCTTGTTCTTTTCGCAGAAGACAAATGCTGTTTTGCATAAATATGCAATTCCAACCAGTTGCATTCATTGGGGCGAGGGAGCTTGCTCCCGCTTGAGTGCGAAGCGCTCACAAAAAGGGGCTGCTGCGCAGCCCAGCGGGAGCAAGCTCCCTCGCCACGGAATCGCCCTACACGCCGTTGGGAAAAGGCTCCAAAGCCGTCCTTCAAATATGCGACGCAAGGCTACGTTTTCTTGCGCCTCTGCCTACAACTACGCCAGAATCCGCCGGCTTGTGCGCCTTGGGGGCCACCCGTACTTTTGATCCTGTCACTGCCCATCAGTGATCGGGTTTAGTCGCTCGGTATTCCAAGGTGCTCATTGCTCCATTCAGTCAGGTACTTCTATTCCTGCACTCAATGGTGGCTGTGCGCAGGGCGCCCTCGGGCGCGCCGGTTTCTTGGATCCCCGGTCGACTAACCTGCGTACAGCTGCCACCCCTCGTTTAGTCGCGAGTGAGTGGTGGCTCAACTTCAAGGATCCATACAATGCCGAAGAACACTCCAAAACCCCCAGACGATCACGTCTCCCGCACCCAAACGGCCAACGCCAAGAAACTCGACGACGCGGCCACCCGCGCCCTGGACTATTACCTCAAGCCGAAAACCGACAAGGGAACCGCTGACACGCCCGACACCCTTTTCATCATCGCCCCCAACGTCGACGCCGAATGCCTGCTCGCCAACCTCAGCGAAACCCTGGCCTCGGCCAACGCCATGGTCAGTGACCTGGCATTCGACCTGAAAGGCTCGCGGCGGAATATCTTGCTGGGGGTTCAACAGATGATCGAGCTGAGCCAGTTGTTGGCGAACCGGGCGTTGGATGTGGTTGAGGTGAGGTAGCACTCATGATGCAAGCCAAAACCTAAGAGAAACCCGAGTCATCACTGTGGAAGCGAGCTTGCTCGCGATGGCGGTAGTCCAGTTACAACTAAGTTGTATTGGCAGCCGTCATCGCGAGCAGGCTCGCTCCCACAATTGGATCGGGTACAGCCGTAGGAACAGGCCGGCTTGCGGGCTCCTCAAAAGTGACCCGCCGTCAGGGCGGCACCCTAAGTAGCCGTTACCGAAAAAACGGATAAGCACACAGTCCTGAAAACCACTCACATATGGGTAGCATCAGACCGCCCATGTTAACCTTGCGCCCATCGCGGAAAAGCCGGGCCAATGCCCCTCCTTTTGCCCCACACCTTTCAACGAGCTTCCCTGACACCCATGAATACCGCCGTGAACGACCTGTCCTCCCACACGCCGATGATGCAGCAATACTGGCGCCTGAAGAACCAGCACCCCGATCAGCTGATGTTCTACCGCATGGGCGACTTCTACGAGATCTTCTACGAGGACGCGAAGAAAGCCGCCAAGCTATTGGACATCACCCTGACGGCGCGTGGGCAATCGGCGGGCATGGCGATACCGATGTGTGGGATTCCTTACCACGCGGCGGAAGGTTACCTGGCGAAGCTGGTCAAGCTCGGCGAATCCGTGGTGATCTGCGAGCAAGTCGGCGACCCGGCCACCAGCAAAGGGCCTGTCGAACGCCAAGTCGTGCGGATCATCACACCGGGTACAGTCAGTGACGAAGCCTTGCTGGATGAACGCCGGGACAACCTGATCGCCGCGGTGCTGGGCGATGAGCGCCTGTTCGGCCTGGCGGTCCTGGACATCACCAGTGGCAATTTCTCGGTGCTGGAAATCAAGGGCTGGGAAAACCTGCTGGCGGAGCTGGTGCGGGGCAATCCGGTAGAGCTGTTGATTCCCGATGACTGGCCCAAAGACCTGCCGGCGGAAAAACGCCGTGGCGTACGTCGACGGGCACCGTGGGATTTCGAGCGCGACTCGGCGCTGAAAAGTCTCTGCCAGCAGTTTTCCACCCAGGACCTCAAGGGCTTCGGTTGCGAGAACCTGACCCTGGCCATCGGCGCGGCCGGTTGCCTGCTGGCCTACGCCAAGGAAACCCAGCGCACCGCCCTGCCCCACTTGCGCAGCCTGCGTCACGAGCGCCTGGATGACACCGTGGTGCTGGACGGCGCGAGCCGACGCAACCTGGAGTTGGACACCAACCTGGCCGGCGGGCGCGACAACACCTTGCAATCGGTGGTCGATCGCTGCCAGACCGCCATGGGCAGCCGCCTGCTGACCCGCTGGTTGAACCGTCCTCTGCGGGACCTGACGGTACTGACAGCGCGCCAGTCTTCCATTACTTGCCTGCTGGACCGCTATCGCTTCGAGCAGCTGCAACCGCAGCTCAAGGAAATCGGCGACATCGAGCGGATCCTCGCCCGTATCGGCCTGCGCAACGCCCGTCCCCGTGACTTGGCGCGCTTGCGCGATGCCCTCGGCGCGTTGCCTGAACTGCAGGTGGCGATGACCGACCTCGAAGCGCCGCACCTGCAACAACTGGCACAAACCACCAGCACCTACCCGGAGCTGGCCGCGCTGCTGGAAAAAGCCATTATCGACAACCCGCCGGCGGTGATCCGTGACGGTGGCGTGCTGAAAACCGGCTACGACGCCGAACTCGACGAGCTGCAAGCCCTGAGCGAGAACGCCGGCCAGTTCCTGATCGACCTCGAGGCCCGGGAAAAAGCCCGCACCGGACTGGCCAACCTCAAGGTCGGCTACAACCGAATTCACGGTTACTTCATCGAACTGCCAAGCAAACAGGCAGAGCAAGCCCCGGCTGACTACGTCCGCCGCCAGACCCTCACGGGCGCCGAGCGTTTCATCACCTCGGAACTCAAGGCGTTCGAAGACAAGGCGCTGACGGCCAAGAGTCGCGCCCTGGCCCGGGAAAAGATGCTCTACGAAGCGCTGCTCGAGGATCTGATCAGCCAATTGCCGCCCTTGCAGGACACCGCCGGCGCCCTGGCGGAACTGGACGTGCTGAGCAACCTGGCTGAACGCGCGCTCAACCTGGACCTCAACTGCCCACGCTTCGTCAGCGAACCATGCATGCGCATCAGCCAGGGTCGTCATCCCGTGGTCGAGCAAGTCCTGACCACGCCGTTCGTGGCCAACGACCTGAGCCTGGACGACAACACCCGCATGCTGGTGATCACCGGTCCGAACATGGGCGGTAAATCCACCTACATGCGCCAGACCGCGTTGATCGTGCTGCTGGCCCACATTGGCAGCTTCGTTCCGGCGGCCAGTTGCGAGTTGTCCCTGGTGGACCGCATCTTTACCCGGATCGGCTCCAGTGATGACCTGGCCGGTGGACGCTCGACATTCATGGTGGAAATGAGCGAAACCGCGAATATCCTGCACAACGCCACCGAACGCAGCCTGGTGCTGATGGACGAAGTCGGCCGCGGCACCAGCACCTTCGACGGCTTGTCCCTGGCCTGGGCCGCGGCCGAACGCCTCGCGCACCTGCGGGCCTACACGCTGTTCGCCACCCATTACTTCGAACTCACCGTGTTGCCGGAAAGCCAGCCGCTGGTGGCCAACGTTCACCTCAACGCCACCGAGCACAACGCGCGCATCGTCTTCCTGCACCACGTGCTGCCCGGCCCGGCCAGCCAGAGCTACGGCTTGGCGGTGGCGCAACTGGCCGGCGTGCCGAGCGAAGTGATCAGCCGTGCCCGCGAGCACCTGAGCCGCCTGGAAACCACCCGCCTGCCCCACGAAGCACCCCGCCCGACCAAAGGCAAACCGGCCGCGCCACAGCAAAGCGACCTGTTCGCCAGCCTGCCGCATCCGGTGCTCGATGAACTGGCCAAGCTCGATGTGGACGACCTGACGCCACGTCGGGCACTCGAATTGCTCTATACATTGAAGACACGGATCTAACGCACAGGCTTTCAAGCTGTTAGAATCTCGCGCGGTTTGGGATGCTGCGGGCTATTAGCCTGGTTCGCAGACTACCGCTCCCAAACCTCGCGACCCCGCCGTGAAGGGGCTTCGCGACAGCCGCCTGAGGAGAGAATTAGAAATGACCTTCGTCGTCACCGACAACTGCATCAAGTGCAAGTACACCGACTGCGTAGAAGTGTGTCCGGTGGACTGCTTCTACGAAGGGCCGAATTTCCTGGTCATTCACCCGGACGAGTGCATCGACTGCGCCCTGTGTGAACCGGAATGCCCTGCCGTGGCCATTTTCTCCGAAGATGAAGTGCCCGCTGGCATGGAAAATTTCATCGAGCTGAACGCCGAGCTGGCGGACATCTGGCCGAACATCACCGAGAAGAAAGACCCTATGCCAGGCGCCGAAGAGTGGGATGGCAAGACTGGCAAGATCGCAGACCTGGAACGCTGATCATCCCTGCGTTCGTCGAAAAGGCCCCTTGCGGGCCTTTTTGCTTTTTCGGATCAAGAAATCGCAGGCAAAAAAAAGGGGCGGTTTGACCCGCCCACATTTTTCCCTAATCCCTTTAATCCTATTCATCGTCCTGATGAATCGCGTCCTGCGATGTCCTTCCTTCCCATCGTCCTTGACGGGTGTGTCTGTCCGTCGACACAGGGCTGATATTAGTGTCTTCCCAGGCGAGTGCAACGCGGGTGATACAGGTGGGTTGCTCTGTCACACTATGTTCACCAAATAATTTCCCTTATAAATCAGGTGAATACGAAAAGATCACGGCGTTTATAGCAGTCTATCCCGGTGCAGGGGAACCGATCGCTTACGTAACACTCGGCAAAAGCTTACAAGCTGAACCTATAAATGGAGCTGGGTTGGGGAAGCGACCCTCTGGAAACGCAGAAGCTTCGAACCTGTTGGTCTATCGTTTTACGAAGGGGGGCCAAGGTTGGTGTGTATATCCATTGCTGCGGTAACGGCCACTTAGGGTTCCGCCCTGACGGCGGGTCACTTTTGGAAGAGCCGGGAGCCGGACCAGCCAAAAGTAACCAAAAGCGCTTTGCCCCACCACTCGGCACCTCGCCTAGGCTCGGTGTGCCCTCACTCCGGCATTGCTCCGTGGGCCGCCGCGAAGGGCCATCCATGGCCCAGCGCGGCTAACCCGGCATCCATGCCGGGATGCCCACTGCGCAATGCCTGCGTTCGGCCAGCGTGGTTTAACGGGGCGCCCAGATCAAGATCAAGATTCAAAGCAAGAGCAAGAGCAAGAGCAAGAGCAAGAGCGGGGCACAGGCCGGCACTGATGTGGTTGAGCCACCGCTATCGCGAGCAGGCTCGCTCCCACATTGGATCTAAAGCAGACACAAAACCCATACACACCGCAAAACCTGTGGGAGCGGGCTTGCTCGCGAAGAGGCCAACACATTTCAATCTTCATTGACTGAGCCACCGCTATCGCGAGCAAGCTCGCTCGCACATTGGATTTTCAGCAGACATAAAAATTCATGCGCACCCAGTCCCCTTGTGGGAGCGAGCTTGCTCGCGATAGGGCCAGTACATTCAATCATCATCGACTGTAACGCCGCCTTCGCGAGCAAGCCCGCTCCACAGGGGAAACGCGGTCTCACCAAGAACCAGGTCGGCTACAAGGCCACCCCGTTTTGAAACGGATATCCCCCTAAACCCAAGCCCAAAAAAACGGCACTTCCCATTTCTGGGAAGCACCGCTTTTTCAAACTGCACAGCATCACCGCCAGTCAGGGCGCGTTTCTGCTGCACTTACCTGGGTGTTACTGAAACAACGACTCACTCGACAAACCGTTCTTCTCCAGGATCTCCCGCAAACGCTTGAGACCTTCAACCTGGATCTGCCTGACCCGCTCACGCGTCAATCCAATCTCCAGCCCGACATCTTCAAGCGTGCTGCTTTCGTGCCCCCGCAAGCCAAAGCGGCGAATCACCACTTCCCGTTGCTTGTCGGTCAACTCCGAGAGCCATTGGTCGATGCTCTGGGACAGGTCATCATCCTGAAGCAGTTCACACGGGTCAGTGGGCCGATCGTCCGTGAGGGTATCCAGCAAGGTTTTATCCGAGTCCGGCCCCAGGGAAACGTCCACCGAGGAAACCCGCTCGTTATGCCCCCGCATGCGCTTGACCTCACCCACCGGTTTTTCCAGCAGGTTGGCGATTTCCTCAGGTGAAGGTTCATGATCGAGTTTCTGGGTCAACTCACGGGCAGCCCGCAGGTAGACGTTCAGTTCCTTGACCACATGAATCGGCAACCGGATCGTCCGGGTCTGGTTCATGATCGCCCGTTCGATGGTCTGGCGGCTCCCCCAGGTGGCGTAGGTCGAGAAACGGAAGCCGCGCTCAGGGTCGAATTTCTCGACGGCGCGAATCAGGCCCAGGTTGCCCTCTTCGATCAGGTCCACCAGCGAAAGCCCGCGATTGACGTAGCGTCGGGCGATTTTCACCACCAGGCGCAGGTTGCTTTCAATCATGCGTTTTCGACCGGCCGGGTCACCACTTTGCGACAGCCGCGCAAAATGAACTTCTTCCTCGGGGGAGAGCAGTGGCGAGAAACCGATTTCGTTGAGGTACAGCTGAGTGGCGTCCAGCGCCCGGGTGTAATCGATGTACTTATGTTGTTTAAGTGAAGCGGAGTGTTTGGATTTGGCACGAACGGAAGGTGGAGTCGCCCCTTCATCATTCGACATCGAATCCATAGCGATGCCGGTCTCCATAAGGAGAACCTCATCGTCGATGTCAAACTCCGGCACTTCTTTACTGAGAGCCATTGTTATAGTCCTTTGGTGAGTTCGACCTCAAGCTCGAGCGACGCCTTTATCCTTGGCAACGCTGGAGCCTGTTCCCTCTACGTGACGGAACAGGCTGACAATCAAATCAACGACGTGGCAGGAATTGCAGCGGATCGACTGGTTTACCTTGCCGGCGAATCTCAAAATGCAGTTTCACCCGGTCTGTTCCCGTTGATCCCATTTCGGCAATTGTCTGTCCGACCTTGACCTGCTGCCCCTCCCGAACCAACAGCCTGCGGTTGTGACCGTAGGCACTGACGTAGGTATCGCTGTGTTTGATGATGACGAGTTCGCCGTAGCCCCTCAAACCACTCCCGGCGTACACAACCGTGCCATCAGACGCAGCTAAAACAGGCTGTCCCAAATCCCCGGCGATATCAATTCCTTTATTCAAACTACCGTTTGAAGAGAATTTTCCAATGAGAACGCCATTAGAAGGCCATCCCCAGCCTGTCGGGGCGGGGCCTGCGGGAGGCATCGGAACAGGGGTCGGTTTGCTCGCGACGGACGGTACTACAGCCGTTCCAGCCCCCGCTGGCCGGCGGATGACTGTGGTTTTGCTCGACGATGAAGGCGTCGAACCCGACTGCGTCACCACCGCGGTAGGCGTTGAACCGCTACGGCCATCGAAGCGAATCGTCTGACCGGGGTGAATCGTATAAGGCGCAGGAATGTTGTTCCGCGCCGCGAGGGCCTTGTAGTCCCAGCCGTAGCGAAAAGCGATGGAAAACAGCGTATCGCCGCGACGGACTACATATTGGCCGGTCGTTACCGTAGGACGTTGAGGTGTTGCGCTGTTGCGATCGACAACCCGGACATTGCTCGACGGCGTACTGGAACAACCGACCAGCAAAGTGCTCAAGACAAGGCCAGTCACCAGGCGCTGAAAGCTCGTGATACCCATACGCTGCGCAATGACTGTGAGACTCACCCGCCGCTCCCTTTGTGGTGGCTGAAAAATTGGAGGCTGCCTGTCCAGGCAGCGTTCATACAAATATAGCTGGCGACGACTGCGCCTCTATTAATGAAGCGCAATTCACCACCGCACACGTTTGCTCGACGCCATTGGGCTCTGTTCAGCGAATCGATACCGCTGTAAGACACAGGCGTTGCCACGGAATTCAGCGTCTGTATATAAATGCTCAGGCCAACGGTCCATTGAGTAACGGCACAAACCGCACCGCCCCCAAGACGTGTCGCGAAAAACCGTGTTCCTCGCGCACGATCAGCATCAGTTGCTGAACCTCGCCGGCACCCACCGGGATGACCAGCCGTCCACCGGGGGCGAGCTGATCCAACAGGGCTTGAGGCACGTCGGTGGCCACGGCGGTGACGATGATGCCGTTGTAGGGCGCCAAGGCCGGCCAACCTTCCCAGCCCTCGCCCCAACGAAACACCACGTTGCGCAGGTTCAGCTCCACCAGGCGCTCCTTGGCGCGATCCTGCAGGACCTTGATCCGCTCCACGGAAAACACCCGCTCGACCAGTTGCGACAACACCGCCGTCTGGTAACCCGAACCGGTGCCGATCTCCATCACCTTGTCCAGCGGTCCCGCCTCCAGCAGCAACTCGCTCATGCGGGCCACCATGTACGGCTGGGAAATGGTCTGGTTGTGGCCAATCGGCAACGCCGTGTCTTCATAGGCGCGATGGGCCAGGGCTTCATCGACGAACAAATGACGCGGCGTGCGGCGGATCACCTCCAACACTTGGGCGTTGGACAGGCCTTCTTCGTAGAGACGCTGGATCAGTCGTTCACGGGTGCGCTGGGAGGTCATGCCGATTCCACGGCGCAGCATATCGTCTTGCTCACGAGCCATCAGCGCAGCCCCTCCAGCCAGCCATCGAGACTTCGGAAGGCATCGTTGAAGGTACGGTCGAGTTGCAACGGCGTGATCGAGACATAACCTTGCATCACCGCATGGAAATCAGTGCCCGGCCCGCCATCCTCGGCATCGCCGGCGGCGGCGATCCAGTAACCGGCCTTGCCGCGCGGGTCGACGACGTGCATCGGTTTGGCGGCGCGGGCACGATGGCCCAGGCGCGTGAGTTGGATGCCACGGATGTGATCGAGCGGCAGGTTGGGGATATTCACGTTCAGTACCGTGCGTGGCGGCAAGTCCAACTCGCCATGGGCTGCGACCAGTTTTCGGGCGAAGTAGGCGGCGGTCGGCAAGTTATCGACCTGCCGGGATACGAACGAAAAGGCGAACGACGGCTTTTCCAGGAAGCGACCTTCCAGGGCAGCGGCAACCGTGCCGGAATACAACACGTCATCCCCCAGGTTGGCCCCCAGGTTGATGCCCGAGGCCACCATGTCCGGCTCACGCTCCAGCAAGCCGTTGAGGCCCAGGTGCACGCAATCGGTCGGGGTGCCGTTGAGGCTGATGAAACCGTTGTCCAGATAGCAGGGATGCAAAGGACGGTCGAGCGTCAGCGAGCTGCTGGCGCCGCTTTTGTCCTGGTCCGGGGCGATGACCACGCACTCGGCAAAATCCGCCAGCGCAGCATAAAGCGCGGCAAGACCGGGTGCTGTCACCCCGTCGTCGTTAGAAATCAGAATACGCATGGGCTGTCCGTCTGCCCCACCGGCACCAGATCGACGAGTTCGCGCACCAATACAGTGGCGAAACATCCGGCCGGCAGGACGAATTCCAGTTGCAGAATGTCAGGCGAGGGATAATGCCACGACAGCCCGCCAATGGGCAGTCGCAGGATGCGACGTTCGTGACTCATTCCCGCGTTTATCAACCAGTCGCGCAAATCCGCTTCGCCTTCGGCGATAGCCTGCTCCAACTCGAAGACCGCGCCAGCGGCGGGCGAAGGTCCTTCGCCCCACTGGGGTCCGGTCGGGTGCAAGTCGAGAATCGCCAGGCGCGGATCGCTGCACTCAGCCTCCCCGGCGGGGAAGAAACTGCGGCTGTCGGTGAAGGCGAGTAGATCGCCTACCTGGGCACGCTGCCAGGTCCCGTCGACGACCCGCGCCGCCAGCACCCGGTTGAACAGGAAACTGCGGGCGGTGGACAACAGCCGCGAGCGCACATTGCGCTGTTCCGGCAACGCCTTGCGCGCGGCCCAGGCACGAGCATCGACGACATTGCCGCCGTCATGGCCGAAGCGCTGGGCGCCAAAATAGTTGGGGATGCCCTGGTGAATAATCTGTTGCAGCCGCGCGTCGATCGCCGCCGCGTCGCCCTTGAATTGAGTCAGGCGCAAGGTAAAACCGTTGGCCGAGTGCGCGCCGCGTTGCAGCTTGCGCCGATGGCGTGCGGTCTTGAGGATTTTCAGCGTGTCGTTCTCTGCCGCCGACAAGTCGGGATCGGCCTTGCCTGGCAATTGCACACTGAACCATTGGCGGGTCAGGGCCTGACGGTCCTTGAGCCCGGCATAGCTGACGGTGCGCAACGGCACGCCGGCGGCCTTGGCGATTCGCCGGGCGGCCTCTTCGGTATTCAAGCCGCGCTTTTCAACCCAGATCCACAAGTGTTCGCCATCGCCGGTCAACGGGATGTCGAGCACTTCATCGACCTGGAAATCTTCAGCGCTGGCCTTGAGTACCGCGCTGCCCAACGACTCGCCGTAGGCCCGCGGCCCCAACAATTCCAGTTCGGTCATGGGCGCAGCAACAAGGCAACGGAGTGGACGGCAATGCCTTCTTCGCGACCGACGAAACCCAGCTTCTCGGTGGTGGTGGCTTTCACGTTCACTTGGTCCAACTCAACTTGAAGATCCTCGGCGATCATCTGGCGCATCGCCTCGATATGCGGGGCCATTTTTGGAGCCTGGGCCACGATGGTGTTATCGACATTGCCGACTTTCCAGCCCTTGGCATGGATCAGCGCGACCACATGGCGCAACAGCACGCGGCTATCGGCACCCTTGAATTGCGGGTCGGTGTCGGGGAAGTGCTTGCCGATGTCACCCAGGGCTGCGGCACCGAGCAGTGCATCGCTCAAGGCGTGCAGCAGGACATCACCGTCAGAATGCGCGAGCAGCCCGAAGCCGTGTGCGATCCGCACGCCGCCCAGAGTAATGAAGTCGCCTTCAGCGAAACGGTGAACATCGTAGCCGTGGCCAATACGCATAAAAAAACGCCCCGATTTTTGTCAGGGCGTGATTCTACCTGCATTAGGCGTTTAGAGCGCGCGCATGATGCTGCAAGTGGTCGTCAATGAAGCTGGCGATGAAGAAGTAGCTGTGGTCATAGCCTGGTTGCAGGCGCAGCTCCAACGGATGATCGGCGGATTTGGCCGCCTGTTGCAACGCTTCGGGCTTGAGTTGGTTGGCCAGGAAATCATCGCGATCGCCCTGGTCTACCAGCAATGGCAGCTTCTCCTGCGCCTCGGCAATCAATGCACAGGCATCCCATTCCCGCCATTTCGAGCGGTCTTCTCCCAAATAACGGGAGAAAGCCTTCTGGCCCCATGGGCAATCCATCGGGTTGTTGATCGGCGAAAAAGCCGACACCGAACGGTAACGCCCCGGGTTGCGCAAGGCGCAGACCAGCGCACCGTGGCCGCCCATGGAGTGACCGCTGATGCCGCGTTTGTCCGAAGCCGGGAAATGCGCTTCGACCAGCGCCGGCAATTCCTGCACCACGTAGTCATGCATCCGATAGTGCCGCGCCCACGGATCCTGCGTGGCGTTCAGATAAAAACCTGCCCCAAGGCCGAAGTCCCAGGCATTGTCCGGATCGCCGGGCACGTCGGCGCCACGAGGGCTGGTGTCCGGCGCGACAATGATCAGGCCCAGCTCGGCGGCCATGCGCTGGGCGCCGGCCTTTTGCATGAAATTCTCGTCGGTGCAGGTCAGCCCGGACAGCCAATACAGCACCGGCAACTTGCCGCCCTGCTCCGCTTGCGGCGGCAGGTACACGGCAAACACCATGTCACAACCCAGCACATCGGAACGGTGCCGGTAACGCTTGTGCCAGCCGCCGAAGCTTTTCTGGCAAGAGATGTTTTCCAGACTCATGACCGACCTCAGAAATGGATTACGGTACGGATGCTCTTGCCTTCATGCATCAGGTCGAACGCCTTGTTGATATCTTCCAGGCCCATGGTGTGGGTGATGAAGGTATCCAGCGGGATCTCGCCCTTCTCGGCCATTTCCACGTAGCTTGGCAACTCGCTGCGACCACGCACGCCGCCAAAGGCCGAACCGCGCCAGACGCGCCCGGTTACCAACTGGAATGGACGGGTGGCGATTTCCTGGCCGGCCCCGGCCACGCCGATGATCACCGACTCGCCCCAACCTTTGTGGCAGCACTCCAGGGCGGCACGCATCAACTGGACATTGCCGATGCACTCGAAGGAAAAGTCCACGCCGCCGTCCGTCATGTCGACGATGACTTCCTGGATCGGACGGTCGAAGTCTTTCGGGTTGACGCAATCGGTGGCGCCCAGTTGCTTGGCGATTTCGAACTTGGCCGGGTTGATGTCAATGGCGATGATGCGCGCGGCCTTGGCCTTCACGGCGCCGATCACGGCCGACAAGCCGATGCCGCCCAGGCCGAAGATCGCCACGGTGTCACCCGGCTTGACCTTGGCAGTGTTGAGCACCGCGCCGATGCCGGTGGTGACACCACAACCCAGCAGGCAGACTTTTTCCAGCGGCGCTTCTTTTGGAATCTTGGCGACAGAGATTTCTGGCAGCACGGTGTATTCCGAAAAGGTCGAGGTGCCCATGTAGTGGAAAATCGTCTCGCCCTTGTAGGAAAAGCGCGAGGTGCCGTCCGGCATCAGGCCTTTGCCCTGGGTGGCGCGAATCGCCTGGCAGAGGTTGGTCTTGCCCGACTTGCAGAACTTGCACTGGCCGCACTCCGGCGTGGACAGCGGGATCACATGGTCACCCACCGCCACCGAGGTCACGCCTTCGCCGATGGCTTCGACAATGGCGCCGCCTTCATGGCCCAGGATCGACGGGAAGTTTCCTTCCGGGTCGGCGCCCGACAAGGTGTAGGCATCGGTGTGGCAGACGCCGGAAGCCACCACGCGCAAGAGCACTTCGCCCGCCTTGGGCATGGCCACGTCGACTTCAACGATTTCCAGGGGATTCTTGGCCTCGAAGGCAACGGCAGCGCGCGACTTGATCATCCGGATTCTCCAGCAAATAAAAACAAGACCGGGAGTGTAATCCTCCGCCGGACAATGAATACTCCCGCCAAAAGCAACACATTATTGCTGCATAGGGATAATCCTGCATGTCTGATATCCGCTGGGAAGGCATCGACGAGTTTGTCGCCGTGGCCGAATGCAGCCAATTCACTGCCGCCGCCGAACGCCTCGGGGTGTCGTCTTCCCATATCAGTCGACAAATCGTACGGCTTGAAGAGCGTCTACAGACGCGCTTGCTCTACCGCAGTACCCGCCGCGTGACGCTGACCGAAGCCGGACAAACCTTTTTGCAGCATTGCCAGCGCCTGCAGGACGGACGCGAGGAAGCACTGCGAGCCGTCGGCGACCTGACCAGTGAGCCCAAGGGCATGCTGCGCATGACCTGTGCCGTGGCCTATGGCGAGCGGTTTATCGTGCCGCTGGTGACGCGGTTCATGGGGCTTTATCCGCAGCTGCGGGTCGACATCGAGCTGAGTAATCGCCCTCTGGATCTGGTGCATGAAGGCTTGGACCTGGCGATTCGCCTTGGCCGCTTGCAGGACTCGCGCCTGGTCGCCACGCGCCTGGCACCGCGACGCATGTACCTGTGCGCCTCACCCTCTTACCTGGAACGCTACGGCCGCCCCCATAGCGTGTCGGAGCTGAGCCGCCACAATTGCCTGATCGGCAGCTCCGACATCTGGCAACTGGAGCAGAACGGGCGGGAGTTTTCCCAGCGAGTCCAGGGAAACTGGCGCTGCAACAGTGGGCAAGCGGTGCTCGATGCAGCGCTGCAAGGGGTGGGCTTGTGCCAATTGCCGGACTATTACGTGCTGGAACATTTGCACAGCGGTGCGTTGATCTCGCTGCTGGAAGCGCATCAACCGCCGAATACGGCCGTCTGGGCGCTATATCCGCAGCAGCGGCACCTATCGCCCAAGGTGCGCAAGTTAGTGGATTATTTGAAGGGGGGGCTGGCTGAGCGGCCAGAATATCGGGGAGGATTAGAGTTCTTCGTTGCCTGGGGTGACGTCATCGCGAGCAAGCTCGCTCCCACAGTGGACCGGTGTGAACACACGTCCATCATTCGACGATAAACCCTGTGGGAGCGAGCTTGCTCGCGATGGCGCCGGCCCAGACGATGACGATCCAATGAGCAAACAGATCCAGCTTAATGCCGATTCGCCCACCGCTGACGCAACCACTCCAGGTCTTCCGGCCGGGTGACCTTGATGTTATCCGAGCGCCCTTCGATCAACCGAGGCGCCTGCCCCGCCCATTCCATGGCAGAGGCTTCGTCGGTAATCACCGCATCCGCCACCAAGCTGTCGGCCAGGGCCCGATGCAAGGCACCGAGGCGGAACATCTGCGGCGTGTAGGCTTGCCAGATCACGCTGCGATCAACGGTTTCCAGCACACGGCCATGCTTGTCGACGCGCTTGAGGGTGTCCCGCGCCGGGACGGCCAGCAAGCCGCCAACCGGGTCGTTCGCCAACTCGCCAAGCAATGTGTCCAAGTCGTCCCGGGACAGGTTGGGCCGGGCGGCGTCGTGCACCAGCACCCAATCGAAATCATCGGCGCCCTGCTCGTGAAGATGCAACAAGGCATTGAGTACCGAATCCGAACGCTGCTCGCCACCGTCGACGCGCTGGATGCGTGTGTCGTTGGCGCAGGCCAGGGTCGGCCAGTAAGGATCGTCGTGGGCAAGGCTGACCACCACCCCCTTGACGGTAGGGTGATCGAGGAAACAGCCGAGGCTGTGTTCGAGAATTGTCCGTCCGCCCAACTGCAGGTATTGCTTGGGACGGTCGGCGGCCATCCGGGCACCAACGCCCGCGGCAGGAATCACGGCCCAGAAGGCCGGTAGACGAATGCTCATTGGGCCAACTGGTAGAGGGTTTCGCCCTCCTTGACCATGCCCAATTCATGACGAGCCCGCTCTTCAACGGTCTCCATGCCTTTTTTCAACTCGGTCACTTCGGCGTCCATCACCCGATTACGCTCCAGCAACGCCTCGATCTCAGCGTGTTGATCGGCAATTTGCTGAGTCAGGTCGGCCACTTGCGCCAGGCTGCCATTACCCACCCACAGGCGGTACTGCAGGCCGGCCAGCAACAGGAGCAAGACAAGAAACAACCAATTGGGACTGCGCATCGAATATCAGGTATCCAGTGAAAAAAGACCGCCATGCCAAACTTTGAAGCGTCTGATAGCACGAAGCCTGGAGAACCCAGGCTTGTGCTTGATAAGGCATCAGGTTAGAGGCAAAACCGCCGTCATGGCGACCTTTACGACCTAACCCGCTGTCTTTTTACCATTTACCGCTTAACCGCGAAACTCGGCGCGACCGTTGTACTTGGCCTTGCCATTCAACTGCTCTTCGATACGCAGCAGTTGGTTGTACTTGGAAACGCGGTCGGAGCGGCACAGCGAACCGGTCTTGATCTGGCCTGCCGCGGTGCCCACGGCCAGGTCGGCAATGGTCGAATCTTCGGTTTCACCGGAGCGGTGGGAGATCACGGCGGTGTAGCCGGCAGCCTTGGCCATCTGGATGGCTTCCAGGGTTTCGGTCAGGGTGCCGATCTGGTTGAACTTGATCAGGATCGAGTTGGCGATCTTCTTGTCGATGCCTTCTTTCAGGATCTTGGTGTTGGTCACGAACAGGTCGTCACCCACCAGCTGGGTTTTCTCGCCGATCTTGTCGGTGAGGATTTTCCAGCCGGCCCAGTCGGACTCGTCCAGGCCGTCTTCGATGGAGATGATCGGGTAGCGTTCGGTCAGGCCCTTGAGGTAGTCGGCGAAACCTTCGGCGGTGAACACCTGGCCTTCGCCGGACAGGTTGTACTTGCCGTCTTCGTAGAACTCACTGGCGGCGCAGTCCAGGGCCAGGGTGACGTCGGTGCCCAGCTTGTAGCCAGCGTTGGCCACGGCTTCGGAGATTACTTTCAACGCGTCTTCGTTGGACGCCAGGTTCGGTGCGAAACCGCCTTCGTCGCCAACGGCGGTGCTCAGGCCACGGGCTTTCAGCACGGCCTTGAGGTGATGGAAAATCTCGGTGCCCATGCGCAGGCCTTCGGAGAAGGTCTTGGCGCCAACCGGCTGCACCATGAATTCCTGGATGTCGACGTTGTTATCGGCATGCTCGCCGCCGTTGATGATGTTCATCATCGGCACCGGCATCGAATAGACACCTGGGGTACCGTTGAGGTTGGCGATGTGCGCGTACAGCGGCAGGTCCTGGTCCTGGGCGGCGGCCTTGGCGGCGGCCAGGGACACGGCGAGGATTGCGTTGGCACCCAGGGTGGCTTTGTTCTCGGTACCGTCGAGCTTGATCATCGCGTGATCGAGGGCTTTCTGGTCGGCAGGGTCCTTGCCCAGCAACAGTTCGCGGATCGGACCGTTGATGTTGGCAACGGCCTTGAGCACGCCCTTGCCCAGGTAACGGCTCTTGTCGCCATCACGCAGCTCCAGCGCTTCGCGCGAGCCAGTGGAAGCACCGGACGGCGCGCATGCGCTGCCGATGATGCCGTTGTCGAGAAGCACGTCCGCTTCAACAGTGGGGTTGCCACGGGAGTCGAGAACTTCACGACCTTTGATGTCGACGATTTTTGCCATTGTTGTAAACACTCCAAAGTTGACTAGAACGTTGCAGAAAACGTGCTCGCTCTCAGTTGCGATTCAGTCAAGAGACCGAATGGGAGCGCTTCGCGCTCCAGCGGGAGCAAGCTCCCTCGCCACAAGAGCGCGGCTTGCCGGCGATGGAGGCCTCAGGGCACCATCGCTGGCAAGCCATGCTCCCACAAGAGCAGTGCGGCCAGCAGGCCAGAGCGATAATCGAGCGGTACTTTACCGGAGAAAACCGCGTTACGCGGTTTCTATCGTCGGAAAACCCTTGACCAGCTCATCCAGGGACTTGAGCTGAGACAGGAAAGGTTCCAGCTTGTTCAAGCGCAAGGCACAAGGGCCGTCGCACTTGGCGTTGTCCGGATCGGGGTGGGCCTCGAGGAACAGCCCTGCCAGGGACTGGCTGATACCGGCCTTGGCCAGGTCGGTGACCTGGGCGCGACGACCGCCAGCGGAGTCGGAACGACCACCAGGCATCTGCAACGCATGGGTCACGTCGAAGAACACCGGGTACTCGAACTGCTTCATGATGCCGAAGCCGAGCATGTCCACCACCAGGTTGTTGTAACCGAAGCTCGAACCACGCTCGCAGAGGATCAACTGGTCGTTGCCAGCCTCTTCGCACTTGCTCAGGATGTGTTTCATTTCCTGGGGCGCGAGGAACTGGGCCTTCTTGATGTTGATCACCGCGCCGGTCTTGGCCATCGCGACCACCAGGTCGGTCTGGCGCGACAGGAAGGCCGGCAACTGGATGATGTCGCAGACCTCGGCGACGACCGCGGCCTGGGCAGGCTCGTGGACGTCGGTGATGATCGGCACGCCGAAGGCTTGCTTGATGTCCTGGAAGATTCGCATGCCTTCTTCCAGGCCCGGGCCACGGTAGGACGTCACGGACGAGCGGTTGGCCTTGTCGAAACTGGCCTTGAACACATAAGGGATCCCCAGTTTCTGGGTGACCTTCACGTACTCCTCGCAGACCTGCATCGCCATGTCGCGGCTTTCCAGTACGTTCATGCCGCCGAACAGCACCATGGGCTTGTCGTTGGCAATCTCGATATCGCCGACGCGGATGATTTTCTGGGCCATCGTCTTATGCCTTTTTCTGGTGTTGAGCCAAAGCGGCCTTCACGAAACCGCTGAACAACGGATGACCGTCCCGTGGCGTCGAGGTGAACTCGGGGTGGAACTGGCAGGCGACGAACCATGGATGGTCCGGGGACTCGACCACTTCCACCAGCGCGCCGTCACCGGAACGACCGGAAATCTTCAGGCCGGCCTCGATCAGTTGTGGCAGCAGGTTGTTGTTCACTTCGTAGCGATGACGGTGACGCTCGACGATCACATCCTTGGCGTAGCAATCGTGCACCTTGGAGCCGGCTTCGAGCAGGCACTCCTGGGCACCGAGACGCATGGTGCCGCCCAGGTCCGAACTTTCGGTACGCACTTCCACGGCGCCGGTGGCATCTTCCCACTCGGTGATCAGGCCGACGACCGGATGGCCGCTGGCGCGATCGAATTCGGTGGAGTTGGCGGCTTTCCAGCCCAGCACGATACGGGCGAACTCGATGACCGCCACTTGCATGCCCAGGCAGATCCCCAGGTAAGGCACCTTGTTTTCACGAGCGTATTGCACGGCGGTGATCGTGCCTTCCACGCCCCGCAGGCCGAAGCCGCCCGGCACGAGGATCGCAGCGGCGCCTTCGAGCAGGCCGGTGCCCTGGTTCTCGATGTCTTCGGAATCGATGTAGCGCAGGTTGACCTTGGTGCGGTTGCTGATACCGGCGTGACTCATCGCTTCGATCAGCGACTTGTAGGCGTCCAGCAGCTCCATGTACTTGCCGACCATGGCGATGGTGACTTCGTGTTCCGGATTGAGCTTGGCATCGACCACGGCGTCCCATTCGGACAGGTCGGCGCCGGCACATTGCAGGCCGAAACGCTCGACGACGAAGTCGTCCAGGCCTTGGGAATGCAGGATGCCCGGGATCTTGTAGATGGTGTCGGCGTCTTCCAGGCCGATGACCGCGCGCTCTTCGACGTTGGTGAACTGGGCGATCTTGCGGCGCGAAGAAATGTCGATCGGGTGATCGGAGCGGCAAATCAGCACGTCCGGCTGCAGGCCGATGGAACGCAGTTCCTTGACGGAATGCTGGGTAGGCTTGGTCTTGGTTTCGCCGGCGGTGGCGATGTACGGCACCAGTGTCAGGTGCATCAGCATCGCGCGCTTGGCGCCGATTTCGAAACGCAACTGGCGGATGGCTTCGAGGAACGGCTGGGACTCGATATCGCCCACGGTACCGCCGATTTCCACCATCGCCACGTCGGCGTCGCCGGCACCCTTGATGATGCGGCGCTTGATTTCGTCGGTGATGTGCGGGATGACCTGGATGGTCGCGCCCAGGTAGTCACCACGACGTTCCTTGCGCAGCACGTGTTCGTAGACACGGCCGGTGGTGAAGTTGTTGTTCTGGGTCATGGTCGTGCGGATGAACCGCTCGTAGTGGCCCAGGTCCAGGTCGGTCTCGGCGCCGTCGTGGGTGACGAACACTTCACCGTGCTGGAACGGGCTCATGGTGCCCGGGTCGACGTTGATGTACGGGTCCAGCTTGAGCATGGTGACCTTAAGTCCCCGCGCCTCCAGGATGGCCGCCAATGAAGCCGAGGCAATGCCTTTCCCCAATGAAGAAACAACACCGCCCGTGACGAATATGTAGCGCGTCATGAAAAACCCTAGAAGTCTGCGTTAAAGCGGTCCGAGCCGCCGGGGAAAGCGAAGGAAGGCCGAAGCCCCCGCTCACCTGCATTAATCACAGTGCACCTTTCAAAAAAACCGCCGCGTTGGGACAGCCCGGAAGTGAAATCACCGGTACGTTGCTCGCTACACATTTTTTGGAATCGCCCAGCAAAGACTGCTTGGTAATCGGCAACTCCTGCAATTCAGGCGAATCCACAGAAGTTGTATCAAGAACGGAGCGTAGTCTACCGGAAAGCCCCTTTCAGCGCAAACCCAGATCTTGGTTTCCTGGCGTCCAGATCAATTGCCAACTGCCATCAGCCTGTGCATCGAGGCCGGCCAGGTTGGCCACCGCCAGCAATTGCTCGCCCTGATAGAGCAGCGGCAATCGGTCGCGAACGAACGCCGGCACGCCCTTTTCGTTGAGCAAACGCTTGAGATCACGATGACCACGGCCAGGTAGCACCATCACTTCGCCGCCTTGACGATAGCGCACGCTAAGCGGTCCCGCAGGCGGCTTGCCGTTGAGCACCAGCTGACCATTGCCCGGCAAGCGCAGCGCAACCGTCGGATCCGCCCAGGCGACGGCGCCTGGCGGCGAAGACAGCCAGTGGTCGGATAACCACCAGACCCGCCCGCCGGCCCGGTGCAACTCGCCGCCGGCCAGGCGCCAGACTGGCCGGGCATCGTCCGCGGCATCGCGCAACGCATCCCAGCTCGCCCAGTGATCGCTGTCGGGCAGCAGGGTCAGCGGCGCCCGCCAGTGGCTCAAGGCATTGCGCGGACGGGCCGGCGACAACGCCCGCAAAGGCGCCAGCGCCAGGGATTGCAACCCAAGCCAGTCGAACGCACACGGGATGGCGGCCTGGGCCAGGGCGATCCGCGCCAAGTCGTCCAGCAAGCCTTGGGCCTCGCCCATGTGCGCTGCGCCGCGAGCCAGGGTTGACGAGGCTTGCGGCCAGTGCTCGGCCAGCATCGGAAAAACCCGCTGGCGCAGGTAATTGCGCGCGTACCGGTGATCGTCATTGGACGGGTCGTCGATCCAGCTCAAGCCTTGCTGCGCCGCATAGGCTTCCAGCTCCACGCGGGACACATCGAGCAACGGCCGCAGCAGATGCCCCTGGCCCAATGGACGTTGCCGTGGCATCGCCGCCAGGCCCCTCACCCCCGCCCCCCCCCGGGGGCGAAACCATAGAGTCAGGGCGGGAGGATGACGATGGTGGGGGGGGAGCG
>NZ_JABAEE010000007.1:0-88006 GCF_023701885.1 Pseudomonas sp. CG7
CCGGCGGCGGTGGAACAGTCGACGCCGGTGAGGGGCATGTATCGGTTCATGGCTAGAGCCTTTATTGGTTAATAAAATTAGGACTTCAGGCCGTGGTGTTTCGAGTCGCCAAACCCGAGTCGCCATGTGGACGACGGGACGAACTATAGGCATCGCGGATTGGCTTGGGCAAGGCTCGCTGTTGCGGGTGATTTCCTAAGTAGTTGTAAGATTTTTGGTCGACGGTGTTCGAGCGCCGGTTGTGGCTAGAGATTGCACGCGTCGGGCAGTGGACACCGTGTAGGAGCTGCCGAGTGAAACGAGGCTGCGATCTTTCCCCAGACACTTGAGTCTCAACCGAAGGATCAAAAGATCGCAGGCTTCGCCAGCTCCTACCGGGGGTAAGCTCCCTCGCCACGGTTATCGATGGGCCGTTGCGGTCTCGACCCGTTCGCAGAATTCAGGGTAGAACCCTTTGGCGCTGGGGCCTCGGCAATAGGCTTGCGCCTGGGCCAGGGCGTCGCCGCTGAATGTCAGGCTGCGGGGCATGCCGGCAAAGGTTTCGTAGCCGCCTTGTTGGGTCTTGATGGCGTCGAACCCCGGCATGTCGTAGACCAGTTCCAGGTCATCCTCTGCAAGGATCCCCGCCTTGACCGTCACTTGCGTGTACTGCTTGCCCCCCGGCGCGCCATTGAGCGCCGCCAAGCCGTGGCCGACGACCCGCAGCAGATGTGGAACCCAAGGCTCGCAGTCATCCGCGCAAGTGCCAGGACGGTAGCGCACGGTCAGCGTTTGTTGGTCGCGGGTCACGTCGGTCAAAGTCGGGTCGGAGCGCTTGATGCGGTGTTCGATGGTCAGCCAGGTTTTTTGTTCGTCGCTGGTGCCCTCGGCAACGTCCGGATTCAGCGGACCGCGCTGGCATTCGTTGACGCCCAGGACGATGAGCATGCCGGTCAGGATGACCGCGAGGGTGGCGCCGCCGATTTGTACGTTCATGGACACACTCTGCTGGAGGACGTCGCACTGTACGGTAAAGGGTGCAGGCGGTGGCAGAGCGCTTAGAGGGGGTATGCTGGAACAGTGACGCGGGTGCCATTATCGATCAATAAATCAAGTTGAAGTAGTCGCCGTCCATCAACCTGCACAGTCGCGTATCCGCGCTTTCGCAGCGATTGCTTACCCACTTTGAAAAGGCCGGTTCCTGGATCTGTTGATAGTCCAGCTTCAGGTTGATCGCCCCGTACCTGCATGTGATGGTCGCACGGGAGGGTGTCTGCTCGTCTCCATCGTTTTTATGGATAACGTACTCGGCCCCTTCGAATTGCAACGACACCGGGTTGACCACGTCCACCAGGCTTTCGCTCGCCCATTCGTGGTCGTCCTGTACATCGACGAAAAAAACGTCTTCCACCGATTCGATGTTTCTACGGATGTCAGTGACGGCGGGACAGGTTATTTCACCGGCCTGGACGTGGCCAATGATCAGCAAAAGCAGCACCGCCCCTCCAGCCAGTATTTTTTTCATGTGCCAGGCTCCAGGGCTCAGTTCAACGATTCACGGCTTTGGTCGGGCGGGCTACTGTCGAGGCTGACAGTTATTTATGTCAATTTTGAACTGTATATGGATGTTTGGTAACTTTTGGCTATATAAAAAAGCGCGGTTTTCGTTAAATCAGACACTTCTTACGACCTCGGAAGAATTTTCTGTGATGGCTATCGGCTATTAGCCTAATGCCTTTAGGAACAATCTCCGCCCGCGCCAGTCCAAAGCACGCTTTACGCCGCTCTTCATGGGCGGCTTTTTCGTGTTCAAGAGGATGTCCCGGATGAAGGTTTCACGCGGTTTTGCACTGTCTTGGCTGTTGATACTCGCCGCCAGCCCGGCCTTCGCGCAGTTCAGCCTTAGCGATGCCGCCAATGTGGTGTCGGCCATGCAGGGCAGCTCAGGCGAGGAAGAGGGCATGGTGGCCGCTGCACCGAAAGCGGCCGGGCTGCTCAATACCCTTGGATCGGAACTGAAGATCACGCCGGAACAGGCCATCGGCGGTGCCGGTGCGATGCTGGGGCTGGCGAAGAATCGGCTTAGCGAGCCGCAATTTTCCGAACTGAGCAAAAGTGTGCCGGGCCTGGATCAGATCGCCGGAAACAGCGCCATCGGCGGGCTCAATGGCTTGGGTGGTTTGCTTGGTGGCGGGTCGGATAACAATGCCTTGCTCGACGGCCTGCTGGGTAACGTCAAGGATACCGGCGACCTGAACAATGCCTTCAGCGCGCTGGGCATGGACAGCGGCATGATCGGCCAGTTTGCCCCGATCATTCTGCAATACCTCGGCCAACAGGGCGTCGCCGGGTCGCTGCTGCAGAACCTGGGGGGGATTTGGGGGAATGGTGCGGGCGTTTGATGAGCGTGGCGACATCGAACATCCGCCACAGGGGTCTCAGACTCGCAAGCTGAGGTAGTCGGCGTTTTCCCGCCTGCACGTGTGAGGGAGCTGGCTGGCGCAACGCGTGTCCAGCCCCGGGATCAAGGTCGGTTCTTGGGCCGTGGGGTAATCCATCAGAACTGTTAGGTTCCCTTCCCCTCGTTGCGCAATTGGGCGATGCGCCGGTCCTTTTCAGTCCAGAGCCGATTAACCCAGTCCTGCACCTGCTGGCGAAACACCGGGTCATTTTCGTAATCGCCCTGCCAGAGTGCCGGGTCCAGTTCGCGGGTCTGGATGTCGATGATGACCCGGGGCACTGCGCCGCTGCTCCGGTCCCAGAACCCGGGAATGCGGTCTTGCGGATAGACCACGGTCACGTCCAGCACCGCGGCCAGTTGTTCGCCCATGGCCGCCAGCACGAACGCCACGCCGCCGGCCTTGGGCTTGAGCAGGTGGGGGAAGGGCGATTGCTGTTGTTGGCGTTTGGCGGCGGTGAAGCGGGTGCCTTCGAGGTAGTTGACCACGGTGACCGGTTGGCGCTTGAACAGCTCGCAGGCGGCCTTGGTGATTTCCAGGTCCTTGCCGGCCAGCTCCGGATTCTTTGCCAGGAACGCCTTGGTGTAGCGTTTCATGAACGGGTAATCCAAGGCCCACCAGGCCAGCCCCAGGAACGGCACCCAGATGAGTTCTTTCTTGAGGAAGAACTTGAAGAACGGCGTGCGCCGGTTGAGGGCCTGGACGAGGGCAGGGATGTCCACCCAGGATTGGTGATTGCTGATCACCAGGTAAGACGTATCGCCGCGCAGGTCCGCGCCGCCGCGGATGTCCCAGCGGGTGGGGATGCACAGGGCAAAGATCTGCTTGTCGATCTCGGCCCAGGTCTCGGCGATCCACATCACTGCCCACGAGGCATAGTCGCGAAAGCGCCCGGGCAGGACCAGTTTGAGCAGTGCGAACACCATCAGCGGCCCGAACAGCACCAGGGTGTTGAGCAACAGCAACAGGGTGACGAAACAGCCGGTGAGCAGGCGGCGCATAGATGACTCTTGCAAACGGGTAGGCGGGTCATGATAAGCAAGCTTCGGGTGGTAGGCCAAATCGGCTTGGACGAAAGTTTCACTTGGACTTGGCTAGACTGGGCTGGCTTTTGTGGCCAGAGATTGCTCCCGCTGGGCCCTGTAGGAGCTGCCGAAGGCTGCGATCTTTTTGGACTCAAGTGTCTTTGGAAAGATCGCCGCCTCGTTTCACTCGACAGCTCCTACAGGGCCCAGCGGGAGCAATCTCTGGCCGCTGTGCGATCAACCGAACGAATTCATCAGCCACGGTCTAAAAAACCACGCCCACAATGGAAGCCCTTACTACATGAAATCAGTTCTCGCCCTGCTTTCCCTGATGGCCCTTCCGGTGCTGGCCGCCGAGCCGACCCTGTACGGGCGCTACGAATACATCGCGCTGCCGGAAATCGGCGGTGAGGTGCTCAAGGCCAAGATGGACACCGGCGCCCTGACCGCCTCGCTGTCGGCCAAGGACATCGAGACCTTCACCCGCGACGGCGACGATTGGGTGCGCTTCCGCCTGGCGACCAAGGACGCGGACAACAAGGTCTACGAACACAAGATCGCCCGCATCAGCAAGATCAAGACCCGTTCCGAAGAGGATGAGGACGACGACGAAAAGATCGCCCCCACCGAGCGCCCGGTGGTCGATCTGGAGTTGTGCCTGGGCAACGTCAAGCGCACGGTCGAGGTCAACCTGACCGACCGCAGCAGTTTCAATTACCCGTTGCTGATTGGGGCCAAGGCGTTGCGTGAGTTCGGGGCGGCGGTGAACCCGGCGCGGCGGTTTACGGCGGATAAGCCGGACTGCTGATTTCCCTGATTGACTCACCCCAAGCCTTGCGGCACCGTTCCGGCAACTTTACTGCCGGGCCCGCAAGCCATGCCTCATATTCTGATTGTCGAAGACGAAGCCGCCATCGCCGATACGCTGGTGTTTGCCCTGCAAGGGGAGGGGTTTGATACCACTTGGTTGAGCCTTGGCGCAGCCGCTCTTGAACACCAGAAAAACACCCCGGCGGACCTGATCATTCTCGATGTGGGCCTGCCGGATATCAGCGGATTCGAGACTTGTAAAAAAATCAGACGTTTCAGCGACGTTCCGGGCATCTTTCTGACAGCCCGGGATGGCGAGATCGACCGGATCGTGGGCTTGGAAATCGGTGCCGACGATTATGTAGTCAAACCCTTCAGCCCCCGCGAAGTGGCGGCCAGGGTCCGGGCGATCCTCAAGCGCGTGGCGCCGCGGCCGGTGGCGGAGGTGGGCACGGCGTTGTTTCAGGTCGATGCCGACCGCGTGCAAATCAACTATCGCGGCACCCCGCTGAACCTCACCCGCCACGAATTTCGCCTGCTCAATTGCCTGCTGGAGCAGCCCGAGCGGGTTTTCAGCCGCGAACAATTGCTCGATGCCCTGGGCGTTGCCAGCGATGCCGGCTACGAGCGCACCATCGACAGCCACATCAAGAGCGTGCGCGCCAAATTGCGCCTGGTCCGCGCCGAGGCCGAGCCGATCCAGACCCATCGAGGCCTGGGCTACAGCTACAGCCCGGGGCACAGCTGATGTCGCTGGGGATCCGGATTTTCCTGGTGTATGTGCTGTTTATCGCCCTGACCGGTTATTTCGTGCTCAACACGGTCATGGAGGAAATCCGCCCCGGCGTGCGCCAGTCCACCGAGGAAACCCTGGTGGACACTGCCAACCTGATGGCCGAGATCCTGCGGGACGATTTCAAGGCCGGCACCCTCAACCAGAATCGTTGGCCACAATTGCTCAGGGCTTATGGCGAGCGCCAGCCGGCGGCGACGATCTGGGGCTTGCCGAAAAACCAGGTCAGCCATCGCATCTATGTCACCGATGCCAAGGGTATCGTGGTGCTCGATTCCAGTGGCGTGGCGGTGGGACAGGATTATTCACGTTGGAACGACGTCTACCTGACCCTGCGCGGCCACTACGGCGCCCGTTCGAGTCGCAGCGATCCGGACGATCCTGCATCGTCGGTGATGCACGTCGGTGCGCCGATTCGCGACAACGGCCGGATCATTGGCGTTGTCACCGTCGCCAAGCCCAACAGTTCCTTGCAGCCTTATGTCGATCGCACCGAGCGGCGGCTGTTGATCTATGGCGCCGGGCTGGTCGCCCGGGGCTTGTTGCTGGGCGGCTTGTTGTCCTGGTGGCTCAGCGCGGCACTGCGGCGGTTGACGATCTACGCCCAGGCGGGCAGCCAGGGGCGTCGGGTGGAAGTGCCGCATTATCGTGGCGGTGAATTCGAGCAACTGGCCGGTGCGGTGGAGCACATGCGCACCCAACTCGAAGGCAAGGCCTACGTCGAGCGTTACGTGCACACGCTCACTCACGAACTCAAGCGCCCGCGGGCGGCGATTCGTGGCGCTGCCGAGCTGCTGCAAAGCGACATGCCCGCTGCCCAGCACCAGCGCTTTGTCAGCAACATCGACAATGAAAGCGTGCGCATGCAGCAGTTGATCGAGCGCTTGCTCAACCTGGCCCAGATCGAGCAGCGCCAAGGGCTGGAGGAAGAAGTCGCAGTGCCGCTGGCGGCGCTGATGGCTGAGTTGCTGGAAGCGCGCGGCGGTTGGATTGAAAGTCGCCAGTTGACGGTTGAACAGCAGATCGCTGGCGACCTGGCACTGACGGGAGAGCCGTTCCTGTTGCGCCAGGCCTTGGGCAATCTGCTGGAAAACGCCTTGGACTTCACCCCCATCAACGGCCTGCTGCGAGTGAGCGCCGAGCGCCGTGGGAATCGTGTCGAGATCCGCCTGGTCAATCCGGCCGCGCCGATCCCCGACTACGCACTGCCGCGCTTGAGCGAGCGCTTCTATTCCCTGCCGCGCCCGGACAGCGGCCGCAAGAGCACCGGCCTGGGGCTCAACTTTGTCGAAGAAGTGGTGCAGTTGCATGGGGGGCAATTCAGTATTGGCAATGTCGAGGGTGGGGTGGAGGTGGTGCTGAGGTTGCCCTGAACACCCAGTTACTCAGTTTGGAACACTCTTGTGGCGAGGGAGCTTGCTCCCGCTGGGCTGCCAAGCGGCCCCTTTTGCGACTGCTTCGCAGCCGAGCGGGAGCAAGCTCCCTCGCCACAGGTTTCATGGGTCAGGTGGATTTCAGTCTCCACACAATCTCCACATATCCCCCATAAACCCCTCACACAACCACCCCAGACTCTCCCTCATTCGAACAGGGAGAGCCCCACATGAACCGCAGCCTCGCCATTAAACTGGGCATGATCGCCCTCTTGATCCTCTTGCTGATGATCCCGCTGTTGATGATCAATGGCCTCATCGACGAGCGCCAGGAGTTGCGCGACGGTGTGCTGCAGGACATCGCCCGCAGCTCCAGCTACAACCAGCAACTGATCGGGCCGATGATCGTGGTGCCGTTTCGCAAGAGCGTGAAGGTCTGGAACACCAACGAGAAGACCGGTGTGCGTTTCCTGGAAACCGTCGAACGAACAGGCGAGTTATATTTTTTGCCTGAGCAATTCGAGCTCGACGGCCAGATCCGCACTGAAACCCGTGCCCGGGGCATCTACGAAGCGCGGATGTTCCACGCCGACAACCGTATCGATGGCCGCTTCAAGGTGCCTGAGCGCTACGGTGTCGCTGCCAAGGACTTTGCCGATTACCGTTTTGACGAGCCGTACCTGAGCGTCGGCATCAGCGATATTCGTGGCATCGAGAATGCGTTGACCTTGACGCTGAACCAGCAGACCGTTGATTTCCTGCCCGGCTCGCGACTCGGCTGGCGGGGGCAGGGCGTGCATGTGCCGCTGCCGATGATCACCGCCCAGGGCGGCCCCGAGCTGACCTTCGGTTTTGACCTGCGCCTGCAAGGCACGGGCGACTTCCAGATTCTGCCGGTGGGCAAATCCACCAAGGTGCACCTGTCGGCCGACTGGCCACACCCCAGCTTCATCGGCAACTACCTGCCCACCAACCGCGAGATCAATGAGCAGGGTTTCAGCGCTGACTGGCAAACGTCGTTTTTCTCCACCAACCTGTTGGAAACGCTGCAAGCCTGCGAGCCTAGCGATAGCTGTGAAGCGTTCCGCAGCCGTGCCTTCGGGGTGAGCTTCATCGATCCGGTGGACCAATACCTCAAGAGCGACCGGGCGATTAAATATGCGTTGCTGTTCGTCGCGCTGACCTTCGCCGGCTTCTTCCTTTTCGAAGTGCTCAAGAGCCTGGCGGTGCACCCGGTCCAGTACGCCTTGGTGGGCGGGGCGCTGGCATTCTTCTACCTGCTGCTGTTGTCGTTGTCGGAGCACATCGGCTTCACCCTGGCGTACCTGGTGTCGGCCAGTGCCTGTGTCGTATTGATCGGGTTTTATGTCTGCCATGTGCTGCGCAGCGTGAGCCACGGCCTCGGGGTTTCGGCGGGGCTGGCGGGCTTGTACGGCTTGCTCTACGGCCTGTTGAGCGCTGAGGACTACGCACTGTTGATGGGGTCGCTATTGTTGTTCAGCCTGTTGGGCGTGTTCATGGTGCTGACCCGCAAGCTGGACTGGTATGGGGTCGGGTCGAAGCCGGCCGCGGCGATGAACTTCGAGTGGGGAGAGGTGAAGTGAGCCGGTCGCTGCGGTTGCGGGAGGACCAACGGGTGCGTGAAGTGTTGGTGATGCGCATTGCTGGGCTGTTTCCGCTGGATCCGGTGCGCTGCCATCGCGAGCAAGCTCGCTCCCACAAAGAACACCACAGTCCCCTGTGGGAGCGAGCTTGCTCCGGGCGGCGTTCCGACGATGAGGCTGGATCGGTCAATGCAAATCTAGACCCTGGGCACCGTCTCGACCATCGAAGGCCGCACGCTCACCTCGGCAAACCACTGCGCCAAATGCGGATTGGCCTTGCGCCACTCCAGGTCGGGATGGCGCAGGTCCAGGTAGCCCAGGGCGCAGGCCACGCTGATGGAGGCCACGTCGAAATGGCTGGCCAATTCGGCAATCGCCTCGGCTTCGAGCAGGCCCAGGGCACGGCGAATCTTGTCCCGTTGCGCATCGAGCCATTCGTCCCAGTGTTTTTCCACGGTGCGTAGCGCGGTTTCGTAGCGGATCATCACCGCCGCATCCATGATCCCGGCGGCCAGGGAGGCGAGGGTCAGGCGCCGCCAGCGCGCCGCGCCGTCCCGGGGGATCAACGGGTTGCCAACGTGCTGGTGGTCGAGGTAATCGAGGATCACGCGACTGTCATGGATCACTGTTCCGTTGGCCAGGCGCAGGGCCGGGATCTTGCTCCACGGGTTGTCATCGATGAGCGCCCGGTCCGGCTTGACCGGCGTGAGCTGGCTAAGCTGCAACGCCACGCGGTCTTGCTGGCCGGTTTCGTGCAGCAGCACCAGGACCTTGCGCACGAAGGGCGAAGCGGGATTGTGGAACAGCGTCATGCTGGGGGGGGACATGCGGGTATCCTCGATTGGGCGGCAGGGGCTTAGCCTAGACAGTTGAAGGGCGGCTGGCGAGCGGCGGATTGACCGATATCTCCACTGTGGGAGCGCGCTTGCTCGCGATGGCGGCGGGTCAGTCGACATCAATGCAACTGGCCTTGCGCTATCGCGAGCAAGCTCGCTCTCACATTGGCTCTGTGTTTGGCTGGCGTTATCCGCGTTTGATCAAGCCCCAAGACCCCAGCACCGTGGGTATGCCCAGCCCAACCCAGCTCCCCGCATCCCAGCCTCCGTCACCGAGCAATGCACTGAACAATCCCGCAGCGCTTAGCGCACCAATCATCACGGGAATACCAAACACCTTCCAGAAATTCGACTGCCGAGGCCTCACGAAGCAACCTCCGCGCCGACGGTTGCACGTTTGGCGGCCTTGCGCCGAACCACCCACAGATACACGCCGCTGCCCAGGACAATGATGGTCAGGACATCGAGGGTCGCCCAGAAGATCTGCATCGGCCGGCCACCGTAGTCGCCGAAGTGCAACGGCAGGGACAGGCTCATCATGTCCATGTACCACGGTCGTTCGGCGACGGCGGTGACGTCCAGGGTGGTGGCATCGATCAGCACGGGCGTGAGCAGGTGCGAGGTCAGGTGGGTGTCACCTTTCATGAACACGCTGTAGTGGTGCTCACTGGAGAACAGCGTACCGGGGAAGGCGATGAAGCTGGGCTCCATGCCCGGCGCGACGTCCTTGGCGATGTCCAACAAGCGCGTGGCCGGAGCCAGTTGGGTCAGCGGCGGGGCGTTGCGGTAGGGTTCGACCATGGCACTGAGGCTGTCGTTGCGCCACGCCGCGATGAGCAGGTCGGCGCACGCGGCGATGACGCCGGTCACGCCCACGGTCAGTGCCCAGACCAGCGTGACCACGCCGATCAGGTTGTGCAGGTCGAGCCAGCGCAGGCGCGTGGATTTGTCCTGGCGCACCGTGGCGAACTTCAAGCGGCGCATGAACGGTAAATACAGCACCACCCCGGAGACGATGGCAATCACGAACAACAGCCCCATGAAGGCCAGCAGCAGCTTGCCCGGCAAGCCGGCGAACATGTCCACGTGCAGGCGCAACATGACCATCATGAAACCGCCATTGGCCGAGGGCATTTCCAAGGCTTCGCCGGTGCGCCCGTCGAGCATGAAGGTGTGGGAGGAATTGGGTTCGGTGCCCGGCGTCGGCGCCATGATAGTGATGACGCCGTTGGGCTCGTCCTCGTCCCAGCCAAAATACTGGACCACTTCACCTGGGCGATGGGCCTTGGCTTTTTCCACCAGTTGCTGCAAGTCCAGCGGCGGCGTGCTGGCCGGCATCTCCCGAAGCTCGGGGGCGTCGCCCAGCAGGTGTTCGATTTCATGGTGGAAGATCAGCGGCAGCCCGGTGATCGCCAGCATCAGCAGGAAGACCGTGCAGATCAGGCTGGTCCAGGTGTGGACGAAAGACCAGCGACGAATGGTTTTGCTTTTCATGATCGATCCGAATGCAAAAGGGCCACGATGCTTGAGATCTGCCGAGAAACCTGTGGGAGCGGGTTTATGTGGGAGCGAGCTTGCTCGCGAAAGCGGAGTGCCAGTCAACATCAACGCAGCTGACTCACCGCCATCGCGAGCAAGCTCGCTCCCACAAAAGCCTCCCACAGGGATTTCATCTGACTGATCGATCTCAGCGACAGCTACCCTCAAATAGGTTTTGCAAATGCTAACCGTTTACCATTTGTAATTCACGCTGGCGACGACATTACGTTGGTCACCGTAGTAGCAGTAGAAGCCGTCGCAAGTGGACAGGTAGTCCTTGTTGAAGATGTTTTTGGCATCCACCGCCACCGTGACGCCCTTGAGGGTCTTGTTCAAACGACCCAGGTCGTAATGGGCCGAGGCGTCGTACACGGTGTAGGACCCGACATGGCCCCAGTCGGTGTTGGTGGTGTTGCCGTAGGTGTCGCCGACATAACGCACACCGGCGCCGACACCGAAGCCATCCAGCGGGCCGTTGTGCCAGGTGTAGTCCGCCCAGGCAGTGGCCTGGTTACGCGGCACCTGGGCCATGCGCTTGCCTTCTTCAGCCGCGGTGCCCTTGGTGATTTCGCTGTCGTTGTAGGTGTAGGAACCGACCAGTTTCAGATTGTCGGTCACGTTGCCCGAGGCTTCCAGTTCCACGCCCCGTACTTGGACTTCACCCACTTGGCGGGTGACATTGTTTTCGGTCACGGAGTTGTTTTTCTGGGTCAGGTCGAACACCGCGGCGGTCAGCAAGGTCTTGGTGCCGGGCGGTTGGTACTTGATACCGGCCTCGTACTGTTCGCCTTCGGTCGGCTTGAACGCTTCGGTGCTGTTGACGATTGAACCTGCCGCCGCCTGGAACGACTGGGCGAAGGAAAGGTACGGCGTCACACCGTTATCGAAGACGTAGCTCAATGCCGCGTTGCCGCTGAATTTCTTGTCGCGCTGGGTGTTGGTGACGTTGTTCAGGTTGTGGAACACGGTGCCGGTGTGAATCCAGTCTTCACGACCACCGAGGGTCAGGCGCCAGTTGTCCAGGGCAATCTGGTCCTGGACGTACAGGCCGGTCTGGTGGGTCTTCTGGTTGTAGTCATACAAGGTGAAGTACTGGACGTTGGAGAAATCCTGTCCATAGGTAGGGTTGTGGATGTTGCTGGTCGGCACGCCAGTCGAACCCCAATCCCAGCGCGAATTGCTGTTGGAGCGCTGGTGATCCAGGCCCAGCAGCAGGGTGTGGCTGAGGGCGCCGGTCTGGAAGTCGGCCTGGAAGTTGTTGTCCACGGCGAACTGGCTGATGTCTTCATTGATGACGCTGGCGCTGCGCTTGACGTTGCCGTCGGCGTCCACCGATTGGTCGGGGCCGTCTGGCCAGAATTGGCCGCCAGCCGAGATACCTTGGGTTTCCAAATCGCTCTTGGTATAGCGCAGGTTCTGGCGGAACTGCCAGGTATCGTTCAAGCGATGTTCAAACGCATAACCGAGCGCGTAGTAGGTGCGGTCGTAGAATTCCCAGTCCGGATCGCCCAGGTTCTTGTGGTGGGAAATCTTGCCCGCCGGCGAGGACAGCTTGGTGCCTTGCAGTGGCAGGAATTGCCCGGTGCTGCCGGTGTCGTCGCGGGTGTATTGCGACAGGAAGGTCAGGCGCGTGTCGTCGTTGATGTTCCAGGTCAGGCTCGGCGCGAGGTTGTAGCGCTTGTCCGGGATGTGATCGACCTGGGCGATGCTGTCGCGCACGGTGCCGCTGACCCGATAGAGGAACTGGCCTTCGTCATCGACCTTGCCGGTGCTGTCGAAGTTGATCTGCTTGTGTTCGTAGCTGCCGGCCTGCAGCTCGACTTCATTGCTGCTTTCGGCTTGTGGGCGGCGGCTGACCATGTCCAGCATGCCGCCGGGGGGCGTCTGGCCGTAGACCGACGAGGCCGGGCCACGCAGCACGGCGATGCGCTCAAGGTTCCAAGGCTCGATTTTCGGCGTGATGTAGTTGCCCCTGGGCAGCGGCAGGCCATCGAGGAACTGGGTCGGCACGACGCCGCGCACCAGCAGCCAATCGTTACGCGAGTCCGAGCCGTAGCCGCTGCTCTGCACACCGGCGGTGTAGCGCAGCGCGTCGTTGAGGTTGAGCACGGAGCGGTCTTCCATCTGCTGGCGGGTGACCACGGAGACGGAGCGCGGCAGTTCGACGACCGGCGTATCGGTCTTGGTCCCGGCGGCGGTGCGGGTGGCGGCGTAGCCCTCGGTCGGGCCCCACGCGGGTTCACTGAGACCGGCGCCGATCACGCTGGTTTCCGGCAGGGCCATGACCCCTTCAGGCATGGCCACCAGGCTGTAGGTGCCGGCGCTGCTTTGTTCCAGTTGCAGGCCGGTGCCGCGCAAGGCCTCGCGCAAGGCGCCGGTGGCGTCGAACTGACCTTGGACCGGGGCCGAGGTCTTGCCCGAGGCCAGGGACGGATTCAGGCTCAGCGCAAGGCCGGCCTGGCTGGCAATCTGGTTCAGGGTGCTGGCCAGGGGCGCGGCGGGCAGGTTGTAGGCGCGCACGCTGGTGGCCGGTTCGGCGGCCAGCAGGGGGGCGCTGGTCAACGGGGCGGCAAAGGCAATGGCAACGGCCAACAGGCTGGGGCGCAACAGGGTGTCTAGCGGGCGGGACATACGGCGGCTCCTGAATGGAAATATTTCTCAATTGCCTGAGTGCCGGATGAAAATCGAAAAGTGATAGGGCTGGATGAAAATAATTTAGATTCTGTTTGCGGGCGGTGGTTTTTTGGTGGGACGAATGGCCTCATCGCGAGCAAGCTCGCTCCCACATTGGAATACGAAGCCCTGTGGGAGCGAGCTTGCTCGCGATGAGGCCATCACTGACAACAATGTGCTTCAGGGCTTGGTTTCAGCCCGCGGCCCCACCACCACCCACCACCGCGTGTGATGCTCGACCTGCACCGGCAAGGTCGGCAGCAAGGCGGTCAGGGCCAGGTCGGTGTCGTGCAGCGGGAAACTGCCGGTGATGCGCAGGTCGGCCACTTGTGGTTCCACGCCCAGGTAGCCGCGCCGGTAACGGCCCAACTCATGGACCAGGTCTTCGAGGCGGGCGTTGTCCACCACCAGCATGCCGCGGGTCCAGGCGTCGGCGCCGGGGTTCAGGGCGATGGTAGGGCCGAGGCCGTCGTGGCGCATCAGCACTTGTTGGCCTTCGCGCAGGATCTGTTCGACGTCCGTGGCCTGGGGATGCGCCGCCACGGCGGATTTCAACACGCTCAGGCGCGTGCCTTCGTCTTCACGCTTGACCAGGAATCGTGTGCCCAAGGCACGCAGGCTGCCTTCGCGGGTCTCGACGATGCTCGGACGCGGGTCGTCGTGGCCGGTCTCCACCAGGATCTCGCCTTCCTGCAGGATGATGCGGCGCTGATTGTCATCGAAACGCACGTCCAGCGCGCTGTGGGTGTTGAGGTTGATCAGCGTGCCGTCGGCCAGGCGCAGGGTGCGTTGCTCGCCCGTCGCGGTGCGCTGGTCGGCCAGCCAATAGTCCAACGGCAGGTAACGCTCCCCGGCAAACAACGCCAGGCCGATGGCCGCGACAACGCTGGCAAGGCCGCTGCCCACCTTGCGTATCCGCCGGCGAATGCTCACCCGCGATTGCAGCAACGCCGCCCGCGCCGGCCCGTTGGCCAAGCTGAAGCGCTGGTCGAGCATGCCTAGCTGTCGCCAGGCCTGGGCGTGTTCTTCATCGGCGGCATGCCAGCGGGCGAACGCTTCCCGCTCCTGGGCGCTGCTCGAGTCCAGGGACAACTGCCAGGCGATGGCGGCGTCCAGCACGCTGGCCGAGACCGGTTTGGCATGGACCTGGCTCACGTCGGTTCTCCATACAGGGCGATGTAGCACTGGCGGATGCCCTGCGCCAGATACTGCCGTACCCGCGGCACCGAAACCCCCAGGCGCTCGGCAATTTCGGCGTGGCCGAGGCCGTCGAGGCGGTTATAGAGGAAGGCTGCGCGGGCCTTGCTCGACAGTTTGCCGAGCAGGCGGTCGATGGCCTTGAGGTCTTCCAGGATGATTTGCTGTTCTTCCACCGAGGGCTGCTCGGCCTCGGGGATCAGCATCAGTTCGGTGAGGTAAGCCTGCTCCAAGGCTGCGCGCCGGAAATAATCGAACAGCAGGCCCTTGGCGATGGCCACCAGAAACGCCCGGGGCTCGCGGGGTGCTTTCAGTTCCTCGCGACCCAGCAAGCGCACGAAAGTGTCCTGGCTCAGGTCCTCGGCCCGGTGCGCACAGGCCACGTTGCGTCGCAGCCATGCCAATAGCCAAGCGCGATGGTCACGGTACAACGCACCAACCAAATCACTATGGGGAGTGGGGACTGACGACACGGATCATCACCGATGTTTTAAGTAACGAGAATTGTTCGCGATTGTGGCAGAGGGTGGGGAGGGAAAGCAATTGGCGCTGGTCGGGACGAACGACTCAACACCCCTGTGGGAGCGAGCTTGCTCGCGATTGCGGTGAATCAGCTGCGTTGACATCGACCGACACTGCGCTATCGCGAGCAAGCTCGCTCCCACAGGGAGGGCTTTATGTGCCCAAGGCTTCTAAAGCGAAGGCGCCTGCTGCCGCCGTTTCCACTGGCCCAGGCGCTGTTGCAGCTCAAGCGCACTGTGGATCTGTTGCTGACGGGCGCGGCTGAACAGGATCAGCGCCAGTTCCGCCGTGGCCAGGGCGTCGGCGCTGGCGTTGTGGCGGTCGAAGACTTGCAGCTTGAACCAGTCGATCCACTCGTCCAGGCCGGACCTGCGCAGATGGGCCTGGGGGCAAAGCATCGGGGCCAGGTCCGCCACGTCGAGAAACGGATGCTGCAGGCGATAGCCCAGGTAGTCTTTCAAGGCGCGCCCGAGCATGTGGGAATCGAACGGCGCGTGAAAGGCCAACAGCGGACTGTCGCCGATGAATTCCATGAACGCCAGCAGCGCCTCTGCCGGGTCGCTGCCAGCGGCAATGGTGCTGGGGGCCAGGCCATGGATCAACACGCTTGGCCCGAGTTTCTGCTTATCGCATTGCAAGGTCCGTTCGAACTGTTGGCTGAAGTCGATGGCGCCGTCTTCAATGACCACCGCGCCGATGGACAGCACTTGGTCCTTGTTCAGGTTCAACCCGGTGGTTTCCAGATCCACCACGACCCAGCGTTGCTCCCGCAGGTTGCTTTCCCTCAGTGGCGAAGGCGCGGGGAGGCGTTCCAGGCGCTGTTGCAGCGCATCGGGTACCGTCGGTTGGGCCGGGCGCAGCCAGGAAAAAATACTCACAACTGGTACCTCAGCGTCAGGCTGCTTTGCAGGCGCTGGGCTTGGCGCAAGGATTCACGCAGGATGCGTCGATCCAGATGGTTGAGGCTGTCGGGGTCGACGCGGTTGGAATAAGGCAGGTTCTCGCGGGTTTGCAGTTGATGTTGCTGCATGCGGGTCTGCTGGATGAAGTGATAGGCCTCTTCATAGGCCGCGCCATCGAGCGGTTCGATCACCTCCTTGACGACCAATTGCCGCAAGCGCTCCAAGGTGTTGTTGGCTTCGATGCCGTTGGCCAGTGCCAGCAGGCGGGCGCCATCGACGAAGGGTGTCAGGCCCTGAACTTTCAAGTCCAGGGTCGCCTTTTCGCCATTCTTGCGGCTCAGCACGAAATCCCTGAAGCGTCCCACGGGTGGGCGATGGCGCAGCGCATTCTCGGCCATCATGCGCTGGAACAAGCGATTGTCGGCCACCTGGCCGAGGATCTGCTGGCGCAACTGCTCGCAGCCTTGCTCTTCGCCCCAGACCACCCGCAGGTCGAAATAGATGCTCGCGCCCAGCAGGTTTTCCGGCGTCGCTTCACGAATGAATGCCGAGAAGCGCCGGGCCCATTCGGCGCGGGACAGGCACAGCTCGGGGTTGCCGGCCATGATGTTGCCCTTGCACAAGGTGAAGCCGCACAGGGCCAGGCTCTGGTTGATCTGTTGGGCGATGGGCAGCAGCAAGCCACGAATTTGCGCGGCATGGGCGGCGTCCCGGGCTTCGAACAACATGCCGTTGTCCTGGTCGGTGTGCAGGGTTTGCTCGCGCCGGCCTTCGCTGCCGAAACACAGCCAACTGAACGGCACGCCCGGGTCGCCCTTGTCGGCCAGGGTCAGTTCGATGACGCGTCAGACGGTGTGATCGTTGAGCAGGGTGATGATGTGGGTGATCTGGGTCGACGACGCACCATGGGCCAGCATGCGTTCCACCAGTTGTCCGATCTCACCGCGCAGGGCCACGAGGTTTTCCACCCTGGGGGCGTTGCGGATGGTCCGGGCCAGGTGCACCAGGTCGACGCGCTGCAAGGAAAACAGATCGCGCTCCGACACCACGCCACACAGGCGCTGGTCCTTGACCAGGCAGACGTGGGCGATGTGGCGCTCGGTCATGGCGATGGCCGCGTCGAAGGCGCTGTGGTCCGGCGAAAGGAAGAAGGGTGCTTGGGTCATATGTCCTACGATGGCCTGGGAAAAGTCCCCGGAACCATCGGCCACAACCTGTCGGAGGTCGCGTAGGGTGAAAATCCCCACCGGCGCTTTTTGCTCATTCACCACCACGATGCTGCCGACCTCCTGCTCATGCATCAGCTTCACGGCTTCGCGCAGCGGTGTGTCCGGGCTGCAACTGACCGGGTGGCGCATCGCCAATTCGCCCAGTCGGGTATTGAGGGACTATTGGGTGCCCAGGTTCTGCGCCGATTTTTGCTGGACCTGTTGGTTGACCTGGTCGAGCAAGCTGCTGACCCCGCGCAGGGCGAAGTCGCGAAACGGGCCGGACAAGGCGAACAGCTTGATGAAGGCGAGTTTGTTCAGTTGCAGGCAGAACGTGTCTTCGCCGGCCCGGTGCTCGGTGCGCGTGGCTCGCTCGCCCAGCAGCGCGGCGAGGGGGAAACATTCGCCGGTAGTGATCTCGAAGGTGGTCTCGGTGCCACCCTTGGCCGAATGCGGACGTTCGCCCACCACCCGGCCCTGCTTGACGATGTAGAAGTGTTCCACCGGGCCGTCGGCTGGTTTGATGATGGTGTCACCCGGTGCGTAGAAACGCAGCAGGCATTGCTCCACCAGATAGGCCAAGTGGGCGTTTTCCATTTGGTTGAACGGGGGAAAGCGCTGGAGAAACTGCAGCGTCCCCTGGATGTTTTGCAACACCGCGGTTTTCCCTGCCTGGATGAAGGCGTCCGCTTTTTTCATAACCATTACGCAGTCTTATTCGAATTGTTGTGGTCGGATCTGTTCCCCATGGTCGGCCCCTCAGCGCAGGGTGCCCATTGGACGTAAGTCTAGGTCGGTACCTAAGGCTGGCTTAACGGAAAAGTCCTACGCTAGACGTCAGAAAAAACTTCGTTGAATGTTCTTGGAAAAAAATCCGACGAAGTGCACATTGAAGCGCCTCGGAACGATGTCTGACCACTGTGCCAGGGGATCGATTTATAGAACGTAGAGAGCACCATGTCCGACCACGATATTTTGAGTGATGCCGAGCGCGAGGCGCTGAGTGCCGTCATGCTGGAACCTGACCTGCCGCCGCAGCGCGTCTTGATCGTTGACGACGACAAGGACGCACGGGAGCTGTTGTCGGAGATCCTGGCCTTGGACGGGATTCACTGCATGACCGCCGCCAGTGGCGAAACGGCACTCAAGATGCTGGAAACCAAGCCGTCGATCGGTCTGCTGATCACCGACCTGCGCATGGGCAACGTCGATGGCCTGGAGCTGGTGCGCCTGGTGCGCGAGTCCGAGCGGGCGGCATTGCCGATCATCATCGTCTCGGGCGATGCCGACGTGAAGGATGCCATCGAAGCCATGCACCTGAGCGTGGTGGATTTTTTGCTCAAGCCGATCGATACCGAAAAGCTGTTGGGGTTGGTCAAGCATGAGTTGGGGATGGACCTCTAGGATCGTCTGCCAAGAACCGGCGCCATTCAAATGTGGGAGCGAGCTTGCTCGCGATGGCGGCCTGACATTCAACATCTCCATTGGCTGCTACACCGCTATCGCGAGCAAGCTCGCTCCCACAGGGGCATAAAAAAGCCCTGATCTTTTGATCAGGGCTTTTTCTGTGCCGCGTGGCTACTGCTCAATCACAACCCATTGGCTGCCTTGAACTCACGACGACGGCGGTGCAGCACCGGCTCGGTGTAGCCATTCGGCTGTTTGGTGCCTTCGATCACCAGCTCGACCGCCGCCTGGAAGGCGATGTTGCTGTCGAAGTCTGGTGCCAGCGGGCGGTACAGCGGATCACTGGCGTTCTGGCGGTCGACCACCGGCGCCATGCGCTTGAGGCTTTCCATCACTTGCTCTTGAGTGACGATGCCATGGCGCAGCCAGTTGGCGATGTGCTGGCTGGAAATACGCAGCGTCGCACGATCTTCCATCAGGCCGATGTCATTGATGTCCGGAACCTTGGAGCAACCGACGCCCTGGTCGATCCAGCGCACCACGTAGCCAAGGATGCCCTGTGCATTGTTGTCCAGTTCGTTCTTGATCTGCTCCGGCGTCCAGTTCGGGTTGACGGCCAGCGGGATGGTCAGGATGTCGTCCACCGACGCGCGGGCGCGCTTGGCCAGTTCGGCCTGGCGGGCGAACACGTCGACCTTGGGGTAATGCAGTGCGTGCAGGGCGGCGGCGGTCGGCGAGGGAACCCCCGCGGTGTTGGCGCCGGCCAGCGGGTGAGCGAGTTTCTGTTCGAGCATCGCCGCCATCAGGTCCGGCATCGCCCACATGCCCTTGCCGATTTGCGCGCGGCCTTGCAGGCCGGTGCTCAAGCCGATGTCGACGTTCCAGTTTTCATAGGCGCCGATCCACTTCTCGGCTTTCATGTCGGCCTTGCGCACCATCGGGCCGGCTTCCATGGAGGTGTGGATTTCATCGCCGGTACGGTCGAGGAAGCCGGTGTTGATGAACACCACGCGCTCGCTGGCGGCCTTGATGCATGCCTTGAGGTTGACCGTGGTACGGCGCTCCTCGTCCATGATCCCGACCTTGAGGGTGTTGCGCGGCAGGTTCAGCACGTCTTCGACGCGACCGAACAGCTCGTTGGTGAACGCGGCTTCTTCAGGGCCGTGCATCTTCGGCTTGACGATGTACACCGAACCAGCGCGGCTGTTGCGGCGCGAGGTGTTGCCGTTGAGGCTGTGGATCGCCGCCAGGCTGGTGACCAGGCCGTCGAGGATGCCTTCCGGCACTTCGTTGCCATCCTTGTCCAGTATCGCGTCGATGGTCATCAGGTGGCCGACGTTGCGCACGAACAGCAGCGAGCGGCCGTGCAACGTGACGCTCGAACCGTCGACGGCGGTGTAGACACGGTCAGGGTTCATGGTCCGGGTAAACGTCTGGCCGCCCTTGGCGACTTCTTCCGACAGATCACCCTTCATCAGGCCGAGCCAGTTGCGGTAGATCACCACTTTGTCATCGGCATCGACGGCGGCGACCGAGTCTTCGCAGTCCATGATGGTGGTCAGTGCGGCTTCCATCAGGATGTCTTTGACACCCGCGGCGTCGGTCTGGCCGACCGGGGTGCTGGCATCGATCTGGATTTCGAAGTGCAGGCCGTTGTGTTTCAGCAGCACGGCGGTCGGTGCCGAAGCATCGCCCTGGAAACCGATCAACTGGGCATCGTCACGCAGGCCGCTGTTGCTGCCGCCCTTGAGGGTGACCACCAGTTTGCCGTCGATGATTTTGTACGCGGTGGAATCGACATGGGAGCCGGCCGCCAGGGGCGCCGATTCGTCGAGGAAAGCACGGGCGAAGGCGATGACCTTGTCGCCGCGGACCTTGTTGTAGCCTTTGCCTTTTTCCGCACCATCGGCTTCGCTGATGGCATCGGTGCCGTACAGCGCGTCATACAACGACCCCCAGCGGGCGTTCGAGGCGTTGAGGGCGAAGCGGGCGTTCATCACTGGCACCACCAGTTGCGGGCCGGCCATGCGGGCAATTTCGTCATCGACGTTTTGGGTCGTGGCCTGGAAATCCGCCGCTTCTGGCAGCAGGTATCCAATGTCTTGCAGGAAGGCTTTGTAAGCCACGGCGTCGTGAGCCTGGCCGGCACGGGCCTGGTGCCAGGCATCGATCCGCGCCTGGAAATCATCGCGTTTGGCGAGTAGGGCTTTGTTCTTCGGGGCCAGGTCGTGGATGACCTTGTCGGCACCGGCCCAGAACGCGTCGGCGGTGAGGCCGGTTCCGGGAATGGCTTCGTTATTCACGAAGTCGAACAGGACTTTGGCGACCTGCAGGCCACCGACTTGAACGTGTTCAGTCATTGCTTGCCTCACTCTGCTCAGCTATTTCGCTTTTCAGCTCTTCGATTTTGACAATGAAGCCTCGGGACATTTAAACCACAAACCCCGGAACCAGTACATGCCATCGCTGGCGGCTGGGTATTCAAGCCTTGCTGACGGGGCTTTTCAGGGATGCGACTGGCCTTAAGCAGACATCGGTACAACAGGGGTATCGCGATTATGTAGTGCGCGCTGCGGAATACTACATGATCAATTGCGGTTGTGAAAATTAGACTAATTGCGTCGTTCCGCGACCGACTAAAGTGTTACGGTCACGTCGGGACACGGGATGTTCTCAAAAAACAGAGTGATTGTTCCAGATAATTTTAGGTTTCGTGCACAAAACCCCGTGGCGAGGGAGCTTGCTCCCGCTTCAGTGCGCAGCACTGATCCAACCCTTCTGGGCCCGCTACGCGGTCCAGCGGGAGCAAGCTCCCTCGCCACGAAAGCGCGACCGTGTTGATTTTCTGCCTTGCCTATACTGTCTCTTCCATCAACAAGAGGACTGCGCCATGGACCACCTCGTCATCACTGTTTTCGCCCCGGACAAGCCCGGGCAGGTCGAGCGCATCGCCGATTGCATCGCCGCCCATGGCGGTAACTGGCTGGAGAGCCGCATGTCGCGCTTGGCCGGGCAGTTTGCCGGGATCCTGCGAATCAGCGCCCCGGCCGAGGCCCATGAAGAATTGATCGAAGCGCTGCAAGGGTTATCGGCCCACAGTATTCGTGTGTTGATCGCGCAAAGCCCCGTCGAGGAGTCCTGCTCCTGGAAACCCATCACCATGGAGCTGGTGGGCAATGATCGTCCCGGTATCGTGCGGGACATCACCCGGTTGTTGAGCGAGCAGGGCGTCAATGTCGAACGCTTGGTGACCCATGTCCGGCCGGCACCGATGAGCAGCGAGCTGCTGTTTCATGCCGAGGCGTTCCTGGGCGTGCCCTTGACCCTGTCGCTGGAGGCGTTGCAGGAACGCCTTGAGACCTTGGCCGATGAGTTGATGGTAGAACTCAAGTTCAGCGACGAAGCGTGACGAGGGTTATCCAAGGAAAAACTGCGCCTGCCTGTGGATAACCTGTAGAGACCTGGCCCCAGCCCAGGCCTGCCGGGGCTCAGCGGCAGATGATCAAAAAATCACCAGTTTTCAAGGGCTTGTGCACAAACGGCGGGGATCACGCTGTGGATAACCTTGGGAAGGATAAGCGCAGGCCACGCCAGGCGTGGCCTGTAGAGATTTGTATGTTTTTTGATCAGTTACGTCGGCGCATGCTGATCACGGCATCGACGCTGTACACCGCCAGCCCGGCCCAGATAAACAGGAACGCTACCAGCGTGCTGGACGACAGATGCTCACCGAACAGCAGCACGGCGAGCAACAGCACCAGTGTCGGCGCGATGTACTGGAGAAAACCGATGGTCGTGTAGGGTAAATGCCGGGTTGCGGCGTTGAAACACACCAACGGCACCAGCGTCACGGGGCCGGCCGCTACCAGCCACCAGGCTTCGGAGGTGGTCCAGAATGCCGCCTGGGCACTGGTGGCCGTGGGGTTGAACAGCAACCAGGCGATGGCGATTGGCACCAGCATCCAGGTTTCCACCACCAGTCCCGGCAAGGCCTTGACCGGCGCCTGTTTGCGGATTAGCCCATAGAAACCGAAGGTCAGCGCCAGCACCAGCGACACCCACGGCAGGCTGCCCACTTGCCAGACCTGCTGCGCCACGCCGACTGCCGCCAATCCTACCGCCAGCCATTGCATGCGGCGCAGGCGCTCACCGAGGATCAACATGCCCAGCAACACGTTGACCAGCGGGTTGATGTAATAACCCAGGCTGGCTTCGAGCATGCGCTCGTTATTCACTGCCCAGACGTAGGTCAGCCAGTTGGCCGCGATCAGCGTCCCGCTCAGGGCGAGGATCGCCAGGCGTTGTGGATTGTCCCGCAGTTCGCGCCACCAGCCCGGGTGTTTCCACACCAGCAGCAACGCCGCGCCGAACAGGGCCGACCACAGCACCCGGTGGATGATGATTTCCACCGACGGCACGCTGGCGATGGCCTTGAAGGAGATCGGGAACAGACCCCAGATGATGTAGGCACTCAGGCCCAGGATGTACCCGCGACGCGGGTTGGCGGCTTGCATGCAGAATCCTTGCTTAGGCAGCTAACAAAGGGTGATTGTAAGGAGATTTGTCTGGTTGTGCTGTGAACCTTGTTAGGAAGTGGTTCCACCGCAGGCCCCCTGTGGGAGCGAGCTTGCTCGCGATGGCGGTGGAACAGCCGCCATTTATATTGACTGACAAGCCATTATCGCGAGCAAGCTCGCTCCCACAGGAGATTTGCGGTGGCTGTTGGGGCCGAGACCAATCAGAACAGCTTCAACGGCTCTTCATTGAGCGCCGCCAGTTGCTCGCGCAACGCCAGCACCTGGTCGCCCCAGTAGCGTTCGCTGCCGAACCACGGGAAGCTGCGGGGGAAGGCCGGGTCGTCCCAGCGCCGCGCCAGCCAGGCGCTGTAGTGCATCAGGCGCAGGGCCCGCAGCGGCTCGATCAGCGCCAGTTCACGGGGATCGAAATCATGGAACTCCTGGTACCCGTCCATCAATTCCGACAACTGTCCCAGGCATTCCTGGCGATCGCCGGCGAGCATCATCCACAAATCCTGCACCGCCGGGCCCATGCGGCAATCGTCGAGGTCGACGATGTGGAACACCTCATCGCGGCACATCATGTTGCCGGGATGGCAATCGCCGTGCATGCGGATGTTCTGGTGGGGTGTGGCGGCGTAGACCTCTTCGACGCGCTTGAGCAGGTCCCGGGCGACCGACTCGTAGGCCGGCAGCAGGCCGCGGGGGACGAAGCCGCTTTGCAGCACTGTCTCCAACGAGTCGTGGCCGAAATTCTTCACGCCCAAGGCTTCACGGTGCTCGAATGGCCGGGTCGCCCCGAGCGCGTGCAGGCGCCCAAGCAGTTGTCCCAGGCGATAGAGTTGGTCGAGATTGCCCGGCTCCGGCGCTCGGCCGCCGCGACGGGGAAACAGGGTGAAACGGAACCCGGCGTGCTCGTGCAGGCTGGCGCCGTTGTGGATCAGCGGCGCCACCACGGGCACTTCGTAGTCTGCAAGTTCGAAGGTAAAGCTGTGCTCTTCCAGGATCGCTTCGTTGGTCCAGCGCTGGGGGCGATAGATCTTGGCGATCAGCGGCTCGGAATCTTCGATGCCGACTTGATAGACGCGGTTCTCGTAGCTGTTGAGGGCCAACACGCGGGCGTCGCTGAGAAAGCCGATGCTTTCAACGGCATCGAGCACCAGGTCGGGCGTGAGGGTGTCGAACGGATGGGACATGCTGACTCCTGCGCAGCGGCAGGGCTGCCGCGTCCGGCCCAGCATGGTAGCGCAGACAGAGGCAGATAGGTGGTGGCTGTGGTGGCTGTACTGAAGCTATCGCGAGCAAGCTCGCTCCCACAGGGATAGACGGTACGCCGAAGATCCATTGTGGGAGCGAGCTTGCTCGCGATGAGGCCCAATCAGGCGCCGATGACTCCGCCATCCTCCCGGGTGATCACCATCACCGACGAGCGCGGCTTGCCGTTGGGCAGGTGCTCAGGGAAAGTGGAGCCGCCGCTGGGATGCTGGATCCCGACGAACAGCGTCTTGTAGTCCGGCGCGAAACTGATCCCGGTCACTTCGCAGCCTACCGGCCCGACCATGAAGCGGCGGATCTCACCGCTGTTGGGGTCGGCGCACAGCATCTGGTTGTTGCCCATGCCCGCGAAGTCGCCTGCGTTGCTCGAGTCACCGTCGGTCTGGATCCACAGCCGCCCGGCCTTGTCGAAGCCCAGGCCATCGGGGCTGTTGAACATGTTCTGCGGGTTGATATTGGACGACCCGGCCTTCGGCGTACCCGCGTGTACCGTTGGGTTGCCGGCGACCACGAACAGGTCCCAGTCGAAGGTCTTGGAGGCGTGGTCGTCACGGTCGGTGCGCCAGCGCAGGATCTGCCCATAGACGTTCTTGGCCCGCGGGTTCGGCCCGTCCACTGGCTGGCCGGCATCGCCACGCTTGGAGTTGTTGGTCAGGGTGCAATAGACCTGGCCGTCCTTGGGGCTGACCACGATCCACTCCGGGCGGTCCATGCGCGTGGCGCCAACGGCAGTGGCGGCCAGGCGCGCATGGATCAACACCTCGGCCTGATCAGCGAAACCGCTGCTGGCGTCGATGCCGTTCTTGCCATGGGTCAATTCGATCCATTGGCCTTTGCCCTTGGGATGGTCCGGGTTGCCGTCGCCGGCATCGAAGCGCGCCACGTACAAGGTGCCATGGTCCAGCAGGTTGCGGTTGGCCTTGGCATTGCGATGGTTGATGCGCTCGCGGCTGACGAACTTGTAGATGAACTCGCCACGTTCGTCATCGCCCATGTACACCACGGCGCGCCCGTCATTGGTCTGCGCAAGGGCCGCGTTTTCATGCTTGAAGCGGCCCAGGGCGGTGCGCTTCACCGGGGTGGACTCTGGATCGAACGGATCGATTTCCACTACCCAGCCGTGGCGATTGTGTTCGTTGGGGTTCTTCGCCAGATCGAAACGCGGGTCGTGCAAGTGCCAATTGATTTCGCTGCTGGTGACGGTGGCGCCATAGCGTTTTTGTGCCGCGTCGAATTGCAGGTCCGACTTGCTGCTGCCGAAGCAGTCAGTGAAATTCTCTTCGCAGGTCAGGTAGGTGCCCCACGGGGTCATGCCGTTGGCACAGTTCTGGAACGTGCCGAGCACTTTCTTGCCACTCTTGTCGGCGCTGGTCTTCAGCAGGTCGTGGCCAGCGGCCGGGCCGCGCAGGCGGATTGGCGTGTTGCCGTGGATCCGGCGGTTGTAGCGCGAGTCCTGGACGAATTGCCATTGGCCGCGACGGCGCTGGATTTCGATCACCGACACGCCTTCGCTGGCCTGGGCCTTGCGCACGTCTTCGGCCGACTGCGGTTGGCCGCCGTGAGGGAACAGGTATTGGTAGTTGGTGTACTCGTTGTTGATCGCCAACAGCGCCCGGTTCTTGTCGCCGGGGAATTCGAACAGGCTCATGCCGTCGTTGTTGTCGCCAAACTGCACTTCCTGTGCACGGGCGGTGCCATTGCCGCTGGGGTCGAACGCCGGTGCATTTTTCTTCAGCGGCTGGCCCCAACTGATCAGCACCGAGGCCTTGTAGCCTGGCGGCAAGGTAATGGTGTCGGCGGTGGAGGCGGCAATGCTGTTGAAGCCCAGCATGCTTTTATTGCCTTCGCTCACGGCGGCGGCCATGACGCTGCGGCTCAGCAGGTTGCCGCCCAGGAACATCGCCGCGCCGCACAGGGCGCCAGCGCCGATGAAACGGCGACGGCTCAGGCCGACGATCTTTTCCAGGTCGGTGGATTGGTTTTCTTCTAATAGGCTCATCATCAGGCTCCCTGCTGGTTTTGGCAGTCACCTTAAAGCGGGTCGATGAAACTATTGTTGCAACGCGCTACAGCGGTGTGCCGAGCAGCACATTTGTCGCTGAAAACGTCACTTGCACAGGTGAGCCGGTTGCCAGGTCCTGCGCTTGCAACTGTAGCGGATCGGCCAGGGCGCACAGCGTCTGGCCGTTGGGCAGGCCGATGCGCACTTCGCTGGGACCGTTTTCGGCGGCGTCGACCTGCTCGATCACGCCGCGCAAAATATTGATCCCCGGTTTTTCCCCTTGCTCGACAGGATGCAATTGCAGCCAGCCGGCCTTGATCAACGCCACCACGTCGGTGCCGACTCCCAACTCCAGGCGCAATGTGCTGTCGTGGGTGATCTGCGCTTCGATGACCAGGCCCCGGGCCAGCTCCAGGCGTACCCGGTCGTTATGTCCCTGGGCCTCGATGCCCAGGACTTTGCCGTGCAATTGATTGCGGGCGCTGGTGCGCAGCATCAGGCGGCTGAGCAGGCCCAGGTCGCCAGCGTCTTCGCTGGCTTCGAGCAGTTGCACCTGCAGTGCTTGCAGGCGCAGATACAGGCGCAGCACCCGTTGGCCTTCCTCCGACAGCTTGGCGCCGCCACCGCCCTTGCCGCCGACGCTGCGCTCCACCAGCGGTTGATCCGCGAGGTTGTTCAACTCATCGATGGCGTCCCACGCCGCCTTATAGCTCAGGCCCGCGCTCTTGGCGGCGCGGGTGATCGAACCTTGTTCGGCGATGTGCTGCAGCAGGGCGATGCGTTGAGGTCGCCGGACGATGTGCTGGGTCAGGAGCGTGGGCAATGACATGACAGAAAACTGCGTGCGAAGGTCGATGGGCGGACGTTGGCGCCTTGGGCGCGGCACGTCAAGCCGGCTCACCGGGTTTCGGCGTGCGGGCCAGGCAGTACACATCGACCCGCGCGGCGCCGGCATCGAGCAATAGAGCCGCCAGCGCCTGGGCGGTGGCGCCGGTGGTGAGCACATCGTCGACCAATGCCAGGTGACGGTCACGCAACGTTGCCTGGGGCACCAGGGCAAAGGCCTGGCGCAGGTTATGTCGTCGGGCCTTGGCATCGAGGGCCTGTTGGGCGGGGGTATCCTGGGTGCGGCGCAGCAGGTGTTCTTCGCACGGGATGGCCAACGATCCACTGAGCCAGCGGGCCAGCAGCGCCGCTTGGTTGAAACCCCGCTGGCGCAGGCGTCGGGTCGCCAGTGGCACCGGTACCAAGGCGTCGGGCCGTTCCAGCCCTTCGTCGAAATGATGTTGCAGCGATTGCGCCAGCAGTTCGCCCAGCAGCCGGCCGAGAGGCCATTTCGCCTGATGCTTGAAACGGGTGATCAGGCTGTCCACCGGGAAGTCATAGGTCCAGGGCGCCAGGACCCGTTCGAAGGCCGGCGGTCGCGAGGTACATTGGCCGCAACGCAACCCGGCCATGGGCAGCGGCAGGGCGCAGACGCTGCATTGATCGCCGAGCCAGGGCAGCTCGCTTTCGCAGGGGGTGCAGATAGGCTGCGGCGTATCGGTGCTTTCGCCACATAGCAGACAGAATTGTTTGTTTTTTAACCAGATGTAAACCGGTCCTTTGTATCGTGGTTGACAGCGCATGACTCTTCCTTAAATATGCCGAACATCCGTGTCGCGCCTGTGGGTATTCCATGCCCCAGGCGCCAGCCAAGCATAATCAAGGAAATGCCCATGAGCGCCAGCACCACTGCCAACCTGCGTCATGACTGGTCTTTGGCCGAAGTCAAAGCACTCTTTGTCCAGCCATTCAATGACCTGTTGTTCCAGGCGCAGACCGTGCACCGCGCGCACTTCGACGCCAATCGCGTCCAGGTTTCCACGCTGCTGTCGATCAAGACCGGCGCTTGCCCGGAAGATTGCAAATATTGTCCGCAGTCCGGTCACTACAACACCGGGCTGGATAAAGAGAAATTGCTCGAAGTGCAGAAGGTCCTCGAAGAGGCTGCACGGGCCAAGGCCATCGGTTCGACCCGTTTCTGCATGGGCGCGGCGTGGAAGCACCCGTCGGCCAAGGACATGCCGTATGTGTTGGAAATGGTCAAGGGCGTGAAGGCCATGGGCCTGGAAACCTGCATGACCCTGGGCCGCCTCGACCAGGAGCAGACCGAAGCACTGGCCCAGGCTGGCCTGGACTACTACAACCATAACCTCGACACCTCGCCGGAGTTCTACGGCAGCATCATCACCACCCGCACCTACAGTGAGCGCCTGCAAACCCTGGCCTACGTGCGTGATTCGGGAATGAAGATCTGCTCCGGCGGGATCCTGGGCATGGGCGAGTCCCTGGATGACCGCGCCAATCTGCTGATCCAGCTGGCGAACCTGCCGGAGCACCCGGAATCGGTGCCGATCAACATGCTGGTCAAGGTCGCCGGCACGCCGCTGGAGAATGCCGAAGACATCGATCCGTTCGATTTCATCCGCATGCTCGCCGTGGCGCGGATCATGATGCCCCAGTCCCACGTACGTCTTTCCGCCGGTCGCGAAGCGATGAACGAGCAAATGCAGGCCCTGGCATTTTTTGCTGGCGCCAACTCGATTTTCTACGGCGACAAGCTGTTGACCACCGCCAACCCGCAGGCCGACAAGGACATGCAGTTGTTCGCACGCCTGGGCATCCAACCCGAAGCCCGCGAAGAACATGCTGACGAAGTGCACCAGGCGGCCATTGAACAGGCGTTGGTGGAGCAGAAGAGCAGCGAGCAGTTCTACAACGCCGCTGTTTGATCACGCACCGATTCCCGGATTGGCATGCAAGGCCCTGTGGGAGCGAGCTTGCTCGCGATGGCGATGGAACATTCAACATTTATGTCGACTGGCTCACCGCTATCGCGAGCAAGCTCGCTCCCACAAGGGGCTTTGGCCAATCCTTAAACAGTTGAGGCCTGCATGCCCTTCGATCTCGCCGCACGCCTGGCTGCCCGTCGTGCCGACAATCTCTATCGCCAGCGCCCGCTGCTCGAAAGCCCCCAGGGCCCGGAAGTGGTGGTGGACGGCCAGCCCCTGCTGGCGTTCTGCAACAACGATTACCTGGGCCTGGCCAACCATCCGCAAGTGATCGAGGCCTGGCGCGCGGGGGCGGCCCGTTGGGGCGTCGGCGGTGGCGCTTCCCATCTGGTGATCGGCCACAGCGGTCCGCATCACGCCCTGGAAGAAGCCTTGGCCGACCTGACGGGGCGTCCGCGAGCGTTGCTGTTCACTACCGGTTACATGGCTAACCTCGGCGCGGTCACCGCGCTGGTGGGGCAGGGCGACACGGTGCTGGAAGACCGTCTCAACCACGCCTCGTTGCTCGACGCCGGGCTGCTGTCCGGTGCGCGCTTCAACCGATACCTGCACAACGATGCCCGGAGCCTGGCCCAACGCTTGGAAAAAGCAGTGGGCAACACCCTGGTGGTCACCGACGGTGTTTTCAGCATGGATGGCGATGTGGCCGATTTGCCGGCGCTCGCCCGTGAAGCCAAGGCCAAGGGCGCCTGGCTGATGGTCGACGATGCCCACGGTTTCGGTACGTTGGGCGTTGCCGGCGGCGGTGTCGTCGAACATTTCGGCATGAGCCGGGAGGACGTGCCGGTGCTGGTCGGCACGTTGGGCAAGGCGTTTGGCACGGCCGGTGCCTTTGTGGCGGGCAGTGAAGAACTGATCGAAAGCCTGGGCCAGTTCGCGCGGCCCTACATCTACACCACCAGCCAGCCGCCGGCCCTGGCCTGCGCCACCCTCAAGAGCCTCGAACTGCTGCGCAGCGAACATTGGCGGCGCGAACACTTGCAGGTGCTGGTCCGCCAGTTCCGCCAGGGCGCCGAGCAGATCGGCCTGCAACTGATGGACAGCTTCACGCCGATCCAACCGATCCTGATTGGCGATGCGGGGCGGGCCATGCGCATGTCGCAGATGCTGCGTGAGCGCGGGCTGATGGTGACGGCGATCCGTCCACCCACCGTGCCGGCCGGCAGCGCTCGCTTGCGTGTGACCCTGACCGCCGCCCACAGCGAGGCCCAGGTGCAGCTATTGTTGAATGCACTGGCCGAGTGTGTTGCCCTGTTGGGGCCGGAGCCAAGCCATGCGTGATCGACTGATTCTAATACCCGGTTGGGGCTTGGGCGTTTCACCGCTGGAACCGCTGGCGGCGGCCCTGCAAGGACTCGATGAACACCTGCGGGTGGAAATCGAACCGTTGCCGGCATTGCTGTCGAGCGATCCCGATGAATGGCTCGAAGAGTTGGACGCCACCGTGCCCCAGGACGCCTGGCTCGGCGGCTGGTCCTTGGGCGGCATGCTGGCCTCGGCGCTGGCGGCGCGTCGGGGTGAGCGCTGCTGCGGCTTGTTGACCTTGGCCAGCAATCCGTCCTTTGTCGCCCATGAACAATGGCCGAGCGCGATGGACGGCCAGACCTTCGATGGCTTTCTCGCCGGCTGTGCGGCCGACCCACGCCAGACTCTCAAGCGTTTCAGCTTGCTGTGTGCCCAGGGCTGCGCCGATCCGCGCGGCTTGTCGCGGTTGCTGTTGGCCGGGGCGCCGAACACTTCGCCCGAAGTGCTGATGGCCGGGCTCGAGCTGCTGGTGCAATTGGACATTCGCGCTGCATTGCAGAGCTTTCGCGGCCCGCAATTGCATCTGTTTGCCGGGCTCGACGCCTTGGTGCCGGCTGAGGCTGCGGGTGATTTGCTGGCCTTGTTGCCGGATGTCGAAATCGGCCTGATCGAACAGGCCGGCCACGGATTTCTTCTGGAAGACCCCCATGGTGTAGCGGGGGCGATCCAGGCTTTTTTGCATGAGTCCGGTGATGACTGATTTGTCTCTTCCCCCTTTGCCTGGTGCCTTGCCTGACAAACGCCAGGTGGCGGCTTCGTTTTCCCGGGCGGCGAGCAGCTATGACAGCGTGGCCGAGCTACAGCGCGACGTCGGCCAGCAATTGCTCGACCGCTTGCCGCCTTCGTTCATGCCGCAACGTTGGCTGGACCTGGGTTGTGGCACCGGCTATTTCACCCGCGCCCTGGGCGCGCGTTTCGGCGCGAGCAGAGGCCTGGCGCTGGATATCGCCGAAGGCATGCTCAACCATGCTCGACCCCAAGGTGGCGCCGCGCATTTTATCGCTGGTGACGCCGAGCGGCTGCCTTTGCAGGCGGAGAGCTGCGACCTGGTGTTCTCCAGCCTGGCGGTGCAATGGTGCGAGGATTTTGCCGCGGTGCTGAGAGAGGCGTATCGGGTATTGAAACCGGGCGGAGTGTTGGCCTTTACCAGCCTCTGCGTAGGTACGTTGTACGAATTGCGCGACAGTTGGCGTCAGGTGGATGGCTTGGTGCACGTCAACCGTTTCCGTGGATTCGAGACGTATCAACAGCTTTGCGCGGCCAGCGGGTTGAACGTTGTCAGTCTTGAAAACCGTCCCCATGTGTTGCATTACCCCGACGTGCGCAGCCTGACCCACGAATTGAAAGCACTGGGCGCCCATAATCTGAACCCTGGTCGGCCTGGCGGCTTGACGGGCAGGGCGCGGATCCTCGCGCTGGTTGAAGCTTATGAGCAGTTTCGTCAGGCACAGGGGCTGCCCGCGACTTACCAAGTGGTCTACGCCGTTTTGGAGAAACCGCTATGAGCCAGGCTTATTTCATTACCGGCACCGACACTGATGTCGGCAAGACCACCGTCGCGGCGGGCCTGCTACACGCGGCGCGGCAGGCCGGCATGAGCACGGCTGCCGGAAAACCCGTGGCCTCCGGCTGCGCCGTGACGCCCAAGGGCCTGCGCAACGCCGATGCCTTGGCCTTGCTGGCGGAATGCTCGATACCGTTGACTTATGCACAGGTCAATCCGGTGGCGTTCGAGCCGGCAATCGCGCCGCACTTGGCCGCCCGGGAGGCCGGTGTTGCGTTGACGGTGCAGTCGCTGTTGGGGCCGATGCGCGAAGTGCTGGCGCTGGACGCCGACTTCACGTTGATCGAAGGCGCGGGCGGTTGGCGCGTGCCGCTGGTCGGCCAGGATAACCTGTCCGACCTGGCGATAGCGCTGGGCTTGCCGGTGATCCTGGTGGTGGGTGTGCGCCTGGGTTGTATCAGCCACGCCTTGTTGACCGCCGAGGCGATCGCCCGTGATGGCTTGCCGCTTGCCGGTTGGGTCGCGAACATCATCGACCCGGCCACCTCGCGCCTGGAGGAAAACCTGGCAACCTTGGCCGAGCGACTTCCGGCGCCTTGCCTGGGCAGGGTGGCGCGGATCCAGAGTGTGACGGCTGAAGCCGTGGCCGAACACTTGCAATTGGATCTGCTGGACTGACACACCCCAGCAAGGTTTTGCCTATGGCAAGGCACTGTGCCATTAGTGTTTTTGTCGGGCCTTTTCCCTGGCCTTCTGATTCAATGGTCACTGTCGACCCTTCAAGAAGACGAACTCTGCCATGGAAATCTCAGGAAACACCGCGTTCTACGCCGGTCTGAGCACGATTCAGACAGGGCAGAACCGCGTCGATCAGGCCTCCAGCCAGATCGCCAACAATACGATCGAGCGTTCGATCACCAGCCAGTCGTCCGAAGTCCAGGTGGATCGCTTGCGGTCAGTGGATCGCAGCCAGCAGTCGGACCTGGCCAGCAACGTGGTCGAAATGGCCCAGGGCAAGTCCCAGGTGGAATTGGGTGTGAGCGTCGCCAAGGCATCCGACGAAATGCTCGGTACGTTGATCGATACCTTTGCCTGATCCTGTTCTTCCAGGATTACGAAAACGCCGCGATTATTCGCGGCGTTCTTGTCTCTAACGTCTTATTGCTCAACTAATCTTTTCCTACGCGCATCGCGAATTCTTCAGCGCGATAGCTTTCCTGTGTCCGACATTTTTCTCCAGCTGATGACGAACGGCAAAAGATCGGCGCTTGACAAGATTTGGGCGTAAACGTATGTTTCAAACAACTGTTTGACCGCTACAATAAATCCACGCGGTCGTTCATTCCCGGTTACATCAGCAGAGGTTTATCGCTATGCCTGACTACAAGGCCCCCTTGCGTGATATTCGCTTCGTTCGTGACGAACTGCTTGGCTACGAAGCGCATTATCAGAGCCTTCCGGCTTGCCAGGACGCAACTCCGGACATGGTTGACGCCATTCTCGAAGAAGGCGCCAAGTTTTGTGAGCAGGTGCTGGCTCCGCTGAACCGCGTGGGTGACATCGAAGGTTGCACCTGGAGCGAGTCCGGCGTGAAAACCCCGACCGGTTTCAAGGAAGCCTACAAGCAGTTCGTCGAAGGCGGCTGGCCAAGCCTGGCCCATGACGTCGAGCATGGTGGTCAAGGCCTGCCGGAATCCCTGGGCCTGGCGGTCAGCGAGATGGTCGGTGAAGCCAACTGGTCGTGGGGCATGTACCCGGGCCTGTCCCATGGCGCGATGAACACGATTTCCGAACACGGTACGCCCGAACAGCAAGAAGCCTACCTGACCAAACTGGTGTCCGGCGAATGGACCGGCACCATGTGCCTGACCGAACCGCACTGCGGCACCGACCTGGGCATGTTGCGCACCAAGGCCGAGCCTCAGGCCGACGGTTCCTACAAGGTTTCCGGTACGAAGATTTTCATCTCGGCCGGCGAACACGACATGGCCGACAACATCGTCCACATCGTGCTGGCACGCCTGCCCGACGCACCGGCTGGCACCAAGGGCATTTCCCTGTTCATCGTTCCCAAGTTCCTGCCTAACGCCGACGGCACCATTGGCCAGCGCAACGCGGTGAGCTGTGGCTCCCTGGAACACAAGATGGGCATCCACGGCAACGCCACCTGCGTGATGAACTTCGACGCGGCCACCGGTTTCCTGATCGGCCCAGCGAACAAAGGCCTGAACTGCATGTTCACCTTCATGAACACCGCGCGTCTGGGCACTGCGCTGCAAGGCCTGGCCCACGCCGAGATCGGCTTCCAGGGCGGCCTGAAATATGCCCGTGACCGCCTGCAGATGCGCTCCCTGACCGGCCCGAAAGCGCCGGACAAGGCCGCTGACCCGATCATCGTCCACCCCGACGTGCGTCGCATGCTGCTGACCATGAAAGCCTTCGCCGAAGGTAACCGGGCGATGGTCTACTTCACCGCCAAGCAGGTCGACATCGTCAAATACGGCGTGGATGAAGAAGAGAAGAAAAAAGCCGATGCGTTGCTGGCGTTCATGACCCCGATCGCCAAGGCCTTCATGACCGAAGTCGGCTTCGAATCGGCCAACCACGGGGTGCAGATCTATGGCGGCCACGGTTTCATCGCCGAGTGGGGCATGGAGCAGAACGTTCGCGACAGCCGCATCTCGATGCTGTACGAAGGCACCACCGGCATCCAGGCCTTGGACCTGCTGGGTCGTAAAGTGCTGATGACCCAGGGCGAGGCACTCAAGGGCTTCACCAAGATCGTCCACAAGTTCTGCCAGGGCAACGAAGGCAACGAAGCGGTCAAGGAGTTCGTTGAACCCCTGGCTGCGCTGAACAAGGAATGGGGCGAACTGACCATGAAGGTCGGCATGGCGGCCATGAAGGATCGCGAAGAAGTCGGTGCGGCCTCGGTGGACTACCTGATGTACTCCGGTTACGCCTGCCTGGCTTATTTCTGGGCCGACATGGCGCGCCTAGCGGCGGAAAAACTCGCCGCCGGCACCACCGAAGAAGCCTTCTACACCGCCAAGCTGCAGACCGCGCGCTTCTACTTCCAGCGCATCCTGCCGCGTACCCGTACCCATGTGGCAACCATGCTGTCGGGCGCCAACAACCTGATGGACATGAAAGAAGAAGACTTCGCGCTGGGCTACTAAGCCTTAAGCGGTTCTTCACACAGCCGCTGCTTCTTCGGGAGCAGCGGCTTTTTTGTGGCCGCTGTAAATCCCATAGCCACCGCAGGCGCTTGTGGGAGCGAGCTTGCTCGCGATAGCGGTGGATCAGCCATGCAAGTTTTGATTGGACCAATGTCATCGCGAGCAAGCTCGCTCCCACAGTGGGTCAACTGTGATCCTGAAACAATATTCATCCAACCCAACCCTAAGAAAACGTCCCGCCCTGCCGTTACAGCGATGGCAGTGTGACATCGGTCACACGGCGCAAGCACAATGCCATCCTTGATCAGCCGGGTCGGAGCTTTACCCTTGCCGCGTTCTTCCGCTGTACGCCTGAGCCATTTCCTACCGTCGTTGCTGTTGTTGGTGGCGGGGCTTGCGGCTGCCTACGTTAAGGATCTCAACGTTTTCTTCACCTCGTTGTTCAACGTTCTGCCGACGCAGGTGTTGTTGCTGGGCGGGGCGTATTGCTCCGTCTACCGACGTCAACGTGAATTGTTTCTGATGGTCACGGTGTACATCGCCTACTTCCTGCTGGATACCCAGACCGATATCTACCGCGACAACGGCAAGGTGCGTGAAGACGCGGCGGTGGTGTTCCATCTCGTCTGCCTGTTGCTGCCGCTGTTGTTCGGGCTGTTCGCGGCGTGGCAGGAGCGCACCCATTTGTTCCAGGACATGGTGGCGCGGTTTGCGGTGTTGCTGGTTTTCGGCAGCGTGGCGCTGGCGTTGGAGCAGAGCTTCCCACAGGCGTTGTTGTTGTGGCTGTCGGAGATCCGCTGGCCCGCGTTGCACGGCGCCTGGATGAGCCTGATCCAATTGTCCTACCCGATGTTCGCCGCCGCGTTCCTGCTGCTGGCCTGGCAATACTGGCGTAACCCCCGGCCGTTGCACGCGGCGCAATTGGTGGGACTGCTCGGGTTGTTCTGGATGCTGCCGAAAACCTTCATCCTGCCATTCACCCTGAACATCATGTGCAGCCAGGTGATGTTGATGATCGCCGCGGCGGTCGCCCACGAGGCGTATCAAATGGCCTTCCGTGACGAGCTCACCGGCCTGCCGGGGCGTCGTGCATTGAATGAACGCATGCAGCGCCTGGGGCGTAACTATGTGTTGGCAATGAGCGACGTGGACCATTTCAAGAAATTCAACGACACCCACGGCCACGACGTGGGCGACCAAGTGCTACGCCTGGTCGCCAGCAAACTGTCGAAAATCGGCGGTGGCGGTAGGGCGTATCGCTACGGCGGCGAGGAATTCGCCCTGGTGTTCGCGGGCAAGACCATCGACGAATGCATGCCCCATCTGGAGGTTATTCGCCAGTCCATCGAGACATACGCTATCCAACTGCGTAATCCCGACAGCCGTCCCCAGGACGATCAGCAAGGTCGCCAGCGGCGCTCCGGCGCCGGTGCGTCCAGCGTATCGGTGACCGTCAGCATCGGCGTGGCCGAGCGCATCGAGCAGCGTACGCCCGAAGAGGTACTCAAATCGGCGGACCAGGCGCTCTATAACGCCAAGGGCGCGGGGCGAAACTGCGTGATCGCCTATGGACAGAATCGCCGCGGCGCAGTGCGCATGGAAGCCGCCGCGGGTTGAGTGATGATGGCGCATTCAGCGTCTGGACTGTGATTGTGGGCCTGGGTGGCCGGCAGTAGGTTGGAACGATCTGCTACCGGAGAAAACCACCATGCCCGAGTACAAAGCTCCCCTGCGCGACATGCGCTTCTTGATCGACCACGTCTTCGATTTTCATGGCCGCTATGCCGAACTGGGTGCCAGCGATGCCAGTCCGGACATGGTCAGCGCCATTCTCGAGGAAGGCGCACGCTTCTGCGAGAACGTGCTGGCGCCCCTCAATCGCCCGGGTGACGAAGAGGGCTGCCATTTCGACAATGGCGTGGTGACTACGCCTACAGGCTTCAGGCAAGCCTTCGCACAGTACGTGGAAGGCGGCTGGCATGGCCTGGCGGCGGACCCTGCTTACGGTGGCCAGGGCTTGCCCAGTTCCCTGGGGTTGGTCATCAGCGAAATGATCGGATCGAGCAACACCTCTTGGGGCATGTATCCCGGCCTGACCCACGGCGCCATGTCGGCCATCCACGCCCACGGCACCGAGGAACAGAAGCAGACCTATCTCAGTAAACTCACCGCCGGCCAGTGGACCGGCACCATGTGCCTGACTGAAGCCCACTGTGGCACCGACCTCGGCATCATCAAGACCCGCGCGGTGCCCCAGGCGGACGGCAGCTACGCGGTGACCGGCAGCAAGATCTTCATCAGCGCCGGCGAGCACGACATGAGCGACAACATCATTCATCTGGTGCTCGCCAAGCTGCCCGATGCTCCGGCCGGGACCAAGGGCATCTCGCTGTTTATCGTGCCAAAGTGCCTGCCGGACGCCGCGGGTGAGGCCGGGAAGCGCAACGGCGTATCCTGCGGATCGATCGAGCACAAAATGGGCATCAAGGCCTCGGCTACCTGCGTGCTGAATTTCGACGGGGCCAAGGGTTTCCTGATCGGCGAGGCGAACAAAGGCCTTAATTGCATGTTCACCATGATGAACCACGCCCGCCTCGGCACCGGCATGCAGGGCCTTTGCCTGGGGGAGGCGAGCTTCCAGGGGGCGATCAAATACGCCAACGACCGTTTGCAAATGCGCGCGCTGACCGGCCCCAAGGCGCCGGAAAAAGTCGCCGACCCGATCATCGTCCATCCCGATGTGCGCAGGATGTTGCTGACCATGAAGGCCTTCAACGAAGGCAACCGGGCGCTGACCTATTTCACCGCGCAACTGCTCGACACCGCGCACCTGAGCCCGGACGAAACCGCTCGCCAGGAGGCCGAGGACCTGCTGGCGTTCCTCACCCCGATCTGCAAGGCCTTCATGACCGACACCGGGCTGGAGGTGACCACCCACGGCATGCAGGTTTTTGGCGGACACGGTTTTATCCGCGAGTGGGGCATGGAGCAGCTTGTGCGCGATTGTCGGATCGCGCCGATCTACGAAGGCACCAATGGCATCCAGGCCTTGGACCTGCTGGGGCGCAAGGTGTTGGGCAGCCAGGGCAAGTTACTGCGTGGCTTCACTAAAATTGTCCATAAATTCTGCACAGCCAATGCCGGGCATCCGCAGCTCAACGCCTATATTGCGCAATTGGACGGGCTCAACCGGGAATGGGGCGAACTGACCACCCAGGTTGGCATGGCTGCCATGAAGAACCCGGACGAAGTGGGCGCCGCCTCAGTGGACTACCTGATGTACAGCGGCTACATCATCCTGGCCTACCTGTGGTTGCGCATGGCCCTGGTGGCCCAGGCGCAACTCGACGGTGACGCTGGAGGCAGCGATTTTTGCCAGGGCAAACTGGCGACGTGCGAGTTTTACTTCAAGCGCCTGTTGCCGCGCACGACCGCTCATCGGGCCGCCATCGAGGCGGGGAGCGAATGCCTGATGAAGCTGCCGGCGGAATTGTTTGCGCTTTGACCGATTAAGTTGTGGCGAGGGAGCTTGCTCCCGCTGGGATGCGCAGCAGACCCTCTTTGTGAGCGCTGCGCACTGGAGCGCCAGCCCGGTCAAGCGGGAGCAAGCTCCCTCGCCACGATAAACATCCAAGTCTTTCTGGTGACTAAAAATAACAAAACAGTCATTGATTGACCCTATGTGTCGCAAAAGTTGTTGAGGTACACTCAGGTCACTGCGAAAACCGTCTTTTACGAACAATTGTTTAGATCCTGCGAGGTTTGCCATGGCTGACTACAAAGCGCCCCTGCGCGATATGCGCTTCGTCCTCAATGAAGTGTTCGAGGTCGCGAAACTCTGGGCCCAATTGCCGGTGCTGGCCGACACCGTGGACGCTGAAACGGTCGAAGCGATCCTGGAAGAAGCCGGCAAAGTCACCAGCAAAAGCATCGCGCCTCTCAGCCGTTCTGCTGACGAAGAAGGTTGCCACTGGGCGAACGGCGCTGTCACCACGCCGGCAGGTTTCCCACAGGCCTACAAGACTTATGCTGAAGGCGGTTGGGTCGGTGTCGGCGGTGACCCGGTGTACGGCGGCATGGGCATGCCCAAGGCCGTTTCGGCCCAGGTCGAGGAAATGGTCAACTCCGCGAGCCTGTCCTTCGGCCTGTACCCGATGCTGACCGCCGGTGCTTGCCTGTCGATCAATGCCCATGCCAGCGAAGAGCTGAAGGCGACGTACCTGCCGAACATGTACGCTGGCGTCTGGGCCGGCTCCATGTGCCTGACCGAGCCCCATGCAGGCACGGACCTGGGGATCATCCGCACCAAGGCCGAGCCCCAGGCGGACGGTTCCTACAAGGTCAGTGGCACGAAGATTTTCATCACCGGTGGCGAGCACGACCTCACCGAGAACATCATTCACTTGGTACTGGCGAAACTCCCGGACGCGCCGGCAGGCCCCAAGGGCATTTCGCTGTTCCTGGTGCCCAAGTTCATGGTCAATGCCGACGGCAGCCTGGGTGCGCGCAACGCGGCCAACTGCGGCTCGATCGAACACAAGATGGGCATCCAGGCGTCCGCCACCTGCGTGATGAACTTCGATGAAGCCGTGGGCTATCTGGTGGGCGAGCCGAACAAAGGCCTGGCGGCGATGTTCACCATGATGAACTACGAGCGCCTTGGGGTTGGCATCCAGGGCTTGGCCACCGGTGAGCGCTCCTACCAGAACGCCGTCGAATACGCCCGCGACCGCCTGCAAAGTCGTTCGCCCACCGGTGCGCAGAACAAGGACAAGGTCGCTGATCCGATCATCGTCCACCCCGACGTACGCCGGATGCTGTTGACCATGAAAGCCTCGAACGAGGGTGGCCGGGCGTTTTCCCCCTACGTGGCGATGCAACTGGACACCGCCAAGTTCAGCGAAGACCCGGTCACCCGCAAGCGCGCCGAAGACTTGGTGGCGTTGCTGACGCCGGTGGCCAAGGCGTTCCTGCCCGACCTCGGCCTGGAAACCACTGTCCATGGCCAGCAGGTGTGCGGCGGGCATGGTTACATTCGCGAATGGGGCCAGGAACAACTGGTGCGTGACGTGCGCATCACCCAGATCTACGAAGGCACCAACGGTATCCAGGCGCTGGACCTGGTGGGGCGCAAGATCGTCGGCAGCGGCGGTGCGTTCTACCGCTTGTTCGCCGATGAGATTCGCCATTTCACCGCCACTGCGAACGGCGACTTGGAAGAGTTCATCAAACCGTTGAACAGCGCGGTCGACACGCTGGATGAGTTGACCGACTGGCTGCTGGACCGGGCGAAGAGCAACCCGAACGAAATTGGCGCAGCGTCGGTGGAATATCTCCAGGCGCTCGGCTACACCGCGTATGCCTACATGTGGGCGCTGATGGCCCGGGCTGCCTTGGGCAAGGAAAACCAGGATGATTTCTACGCGAGCAAACTCGGGACGGCGCGGTTCTATTTCGCCCGCCTGCTGCCGCGTATCCACTCCTTGAGCGCTTCGGTAAAGGCGGGCAGCGAGTCGCTGTTCCTGCTCGAAGCCGGCCAGTTCTGAAACGATGACGTTGTGTAAGCATTTGCTTACACAACGTGCCGGTGTTTTCCCTCTATCGGCGAATTGGATCCAGGACTAACCTAGCTTCCATGGACGTAGCGCAGGACGCGCAAAGTAACAACACGGACACGTAGGATTCTGCCAGGACGGCGGAGTGAAATGGATGTCAGGGAAACAGTCTGCAAAGCCCCGCTTCGGCGGGGTTTTCTTTTGCCTGCGTTTTTTATTCTTGCAGGCGCCTAACCCTTGGGGCTGCTTCAGCATGGGTCCCACTGAACCCTGACGAGCGGTCTGGGGTCAATGAGCTATATGGCAATTTGGCCATCGTCGATCAGGGAGTCATCCATGGATTTCATTCGCATTATTATCGCCATCCTGCTGCCGCCACTGGGAGTGTTCCTGCAAGTCGGTTTTGGCGGGGCGTTCTGGTTGAATATCCTGCTGACGCTGTTGGGTTACATCCCAGGCATCGTGCACGCGGTGTACATCATCGCCAAGCGCTGAAGTTTCTGTTGTTAGATCTGTGGCGAGGGAGCTTGCTCCCGCTGGGTCGCGCAGCGGCCCCAAGCTTTTGCGATTGCTGCGCAATCGAGCGGGAGCAAGCTCCCTCGCCACAGGTGGTGTTCCCACTGCCTACAGATCGCTATCCATCACCTTGCGATAGAACAACCACTCATGCTCCAGCGCATGGGCCTGGTTCGCCGCCTTGCGAAAACCGTGGCGCTCATCCGGATAGTAGTGCGCCTCGACCGCCACGCCGTTGGCCTGTAAAGCGCTGACCATGTCGCGGGTTTGCTGCGGTACCACCACGGCGTCCAACTCACCTTGGAAAAAGATCACCGGCACGCGGATGTTCCCGGCGTGCAACAGCGGAGTGCGGGCGCGATAGCGGTCGGCGTCCTGTTGCGGGTCGCCGATCAGCCAGTCCAGGTAATCACCTTCGAACTTGTGCGTGGCCCGGCCGAGGGCGACAGGATCGCTCACGCCATAGAGGCTGGCGCCGGCACGGAATACATCCTGGAACGCCAAGGCGCAGAGGGTCGTGTAGCCACCGGCACTGCCACCTCGAATGAACGCGTAACGGCTGTCAATCAGGCCTTGTTCATCCAGATAGGCGACCACCGCGCAGGCGTCCTCGACATCCACCACGCCCCAATTCAAATGCAGCGCCTGCCGATACGCCCGGCCATAACCGCTGCTGCCGCGGTAATTGAGATCGGCAACGGCAAAGCCGCGCTGGGTCCAATACTGAATACGCGGATCGAACAGGGGATAACAGGCCGAGGTAGGGCCGCCGTGAATGAACACCACCAAGGGCGGCTTCGCTTGTGCATTCATGGCCGGGTAAAAGAACCCGTGGGCTTCACCTGACCCGGATGGATAGCGCAGGGTTCGCGGACGACTGATCTGTTCGATGGGTAATGGCGTGACACCGCCGGCCAGCACCACTACTTCATGATGTTGTCGCTCGATGGCAATGACTGCCGATGGATGAGTCGGCGAGGCGGCAATGGCGTAGATGAACCGCTCATCCAGCGCCAGGCTGCGAAAGCGGCTGTAGGTGCCGGTGAAATCGTCGCTGGCATTGTCACGGCGGCACAAGCCCAGGCGTCCGAAACCTGCTTCGGTCCAACTCGCCAGGGAGGTGTGTTCGTCCAGCGGCAGCCAGGTACAGCCACCCAGTTGCCACGGCGCTGGGGCATGATCGGCTGCGGCGGCGGGCAGGGGTTCTAAACCCTGGGCCGATTCCATCCAGGGCTGCCAGTAACCTCCGCGATCAGTCAGGCAATAAAGGCGACTGGCCGCGTCGAAGCGCGGTTGCTGGATGGATTCTTCCTCACCGTTGCCGGCCACACAGCGCGGCTCACTCCACCCAGAAGCAGTGCGCTCGGCCAGCATCAAGCGCGTTGCTGTCCAGGGTTGGTGCGGACGGCTCCACTCAATCCAGGCGAGCCGCTGGCCGTCCGGGCTCAGGGTTGGCGAAGCGTAGAACTCGGCGCCTTCGGCCAACAGATACCGTTGATGATCCGCCAATCCGATCGACACCAGGCGATGCTGGTTGGCCTGTTCTTCCACCGCCAACACCTGGCCGTCGGCAAAGCCAAGGTCCCCATAGCGGCACTCACCGAAGGTCAGCGCCACGGGCTGATCGCCACTCAGCGATTGATGGTACAGCTGTTGGTCGGCCTCGTTGACGAACAGCACGCCATCATGGCTCAGGCAGAACGACCCGCCGCCGTATTCATAGACCCGACTGCGGGCGCTGAAGCCATCTGGCGTCAGGCAGCGGGCCTTGGCGTCTTGCCAATGCCAGATCCGGCAGGCGCCGTCCGCGGGGCGGTATTCATTCCAGAACAAGCCCAAGGGTCCGACTTGCAGGTCGGCGAAGTCGGTGCCGGCGGCAACGGCCTGGGTTGCGCTGAAAGGCTCAGCCTTTAGCGATGAGGCGCGAGTTTCGTTCATTGCGAAAGGCCAGTTGTTCAATGGTTTGTGTGGCGTGCTCGGCGTCTTCACGCGCCTTGAGGATCACCCCGTGATGTTCGGACTTGCTGCACACCGGGTCGGCGTTGCTGGCATCGCCCGTGAGCATGAACGCCTGGCAGCGACAGCCGCCGAAGTCCTTTTCCTTTTCATCACAGGAGCGGCACGGTTCGGGCATCCAGTCATAACCGCGAAAGCGGTTGAAGCCGAACGAGTCGTACCAGATGTGCTGCATGCTGTGGTCGCGCACATTGGGAAATTGCACCGGTAGCTGTCGGGCGCCGTGACAGGGCAATGCCGTGCCGTCCGGCGTGACGGTGAGGAAAATGCTGCCCCAGCCGTTCATGCAGCCCTTGGGGCGTTCTTCATAGTAGTCCGGTGTGACAAAGATCAGTTTGCACGGGTTGCCTTCGGCTTCCAGCTTGGCCCGGTACTCATTGGTGATGCGCTCGGCGCGCACCAGTTGCTCCCGGGTGGGTAGCAGGCCGACGCGGTTGAGCTGCGCCCAGCCATAGAACTGGCAAGTGGCGAGCTCGACGAAGTCGGCTTCCAGGGCGATGCACAGCTCGATGATGCGGTCGATCTTGTCGATGTTGTGCCGATGGGTCACGAAGTTCAGCACCATCGGATAGCCGTGGGCTTTCACCGCCCGGGCCATTTCCAGTTTTTGCGCGAAGGCTTTCTTCGAGCCGGCCAGGAGGTTGTTCACCTGTTCGTCGCTGGCTTGGAAACTGATCTGGATATGGTCCAGGCCGGCCTTTTTGAAGTCGCTGATTTTCTGTTCGGTCAAACCGATGCCAGAGGTGATCAGATTGGTATAGAAGCCCAGCCTGCGCGCTTCACCGATCAATTCGGCCAGGTCCTGGCGCACCAACGGCTCGCCACCGGAAAAACCCAACTGCGCGGCGCCCATCTCCCGGGCTTCGCGAAACACCTTGAACCACTGCTCGGTACTCAGTTCCTTGCCTTGCTCGGCGAAGTCCAGCGGGTTGGAGCAGTATGGGCATTGCAGCGGGCAGCGATAGGTCAGCTCGGCCAGCAGCCACAGCGGCAGGCCGACGGCGGGCTTCTCAGGCAAGGGTGATCCAGTGCTGTGCACGGGCGACCTCCATGAATTGCTCGATGTCGTCACCGAGTTCCGGCACGTCGGCAAACTGCTTCGCCAACTCGTCGATGATCGCCGCGACATCCCGTTCACCATCGATCAGGCCTCCGATCAGCGCAGCGCTGTCGTTCAGCTTGATCATGCCTTCAGGATAGAGCAGCACGTGGCCTTTCTGGGCCGGTTCGTACTGGAAGCGATAGCCGGGGCGCCAGCGCGGGGTTTGGCGGCGGTCGAAGCTCATAGGGTAATTCCTTTGTGCCAGACCCGTTGGTCGGTCACGGTGTGATAGGGCGGGCGGTTCAGTTCGTAGGCCATGGTCATGGCGTCGAGCATGCTCCAGAGGATGTCCAGTTTGAACTGGAGAATCTCCAGCATGCGTTCTTGCCCTGCGCGGGTGGTGTAGTGCTGCAAGGTGATCGCCAGGCCATGCTCCACATCACGCCGGGCCTGGCCCAGGCGGGTGCGGAAGTATTCATAGCCGGTCGGGTCGATCCACGGGTAGTGCTGCGGCCAGCTGTCCAGGCGCGACTGGTGGATCTGCGGGGCGAACAGTTCGGTCAACGAGCTGCTGGCGGCTTCCTGCCAACTGGCCCGGCGGGCGAAGTTGACGTAGGCGTCCACCGCGAAGCGCACGCCCGGCAGCACCAATTCCTGGGAGCGCAGTTGATCGGGGTCCAGGCCCACCGCCTGGCCCAGCCGCAGCCAGGCTTCGATGCCGCCGTCTTCGCCGGGCGCGCCGTCATGGTCGAGCAGGCGCTGGATCCACTCGCGGCGGATTTCCCTGTCCGGGCAGTTGGCCAGGATCGCGGCGTCCTTGAGCGGGATATTCACTTGGTAGTAGAAGCGGTTCGCGACCCAGCCCTGGATCTGCTCGCGAGTGGCACGGCCTTCATACATCGCCACGTGATAGGGGTGATGGATGTGGTAATACGCGCCTTTGGCACGCAGGGCGGCTTCGAACTCGGTGGGGGACAGGGGGGTGTCAGTCATTTCGGTCTCCGGGAATAACCGTTGGCGGCGGTGGTGCCTGGTCTAGCCTCTTCGCGAGCAGGCTCGCTCCCACATTGGTTTTGCGGTGCATGAAATATCAAGTCTTACTCGGTCTCTGTGGGAGCGGGCTTGCTCGCGAATGCGTCCTGTCAGCCAGCAATAATGTTGGCTGACACAACTGCAACCCCACGTCCACCATCGTCCCACCCTTTCTACAACTCAATACTCATTCCGTCGTAAGCCACTTCAATCTTTCGACGTACAAGCTCAGCCCGCTCGGGCGAGTCTTCGTCCAGAATCGGGTTGGTGTTGTTGATATGGATAAGGACCTTGCGCTGCTCGGGCAGTTGCTCCAGCACTTCCAGCATGCCGCCGGGGCCGTTTTGAGCCAGGTGGCCCATTTCCCGACCGGTGCGGGTGCCGACGCCACGGCGCTGCATTTCATCGTCGTCCCACATCGCGCCGTCCACCAGCAGGCAATCGCTGCCGGCCATGATCGACAGCAACGACTCGTCGACCTTGCCCAGGCCCGGGGCATAGAACAGTTTGCCGCCTGTGCGCAGGTCTTCGACGATCAGCCCGATGTTGTCGCCCGGGTGCGGGTCGAAGCGGTGCGGGGAATAAGGTGGGGCGGCGCTGCGCAGGGGCAGTGGGGTGAAGCGCAGGTTCGGGCAGGCGGCGATGGTGAAACTCTGGTCGAGTTCAATGCGATTCCAACTCAACCCGCCGTTCCAGTGGGTCAGCATGTTGAACAGCGGAAAGCCGGTGCTCAGGTCTTCATGGACCATGTCGGTGCACCAGACTTGGTGCGGGCAACCTTCACGCAGGCTGAGCAGACCGGTGGTGTGGTCGATCTGGCTGTCCATCAGGATGATCGCGCCAATGCCGGTGTCGCGCAGGGCCCGGCCCGGCTGCATGGGGGCAAAGCCCTGGAGCTGGGCGCGAATGTCCGGAGAGGCGTTGCACAGCACCCAGTTCACCCCGTCATCGGACAGGGCGATGGACGACTGGGTACGCGCCTGGGCCCGCAGGCTGCCGTTGCGAAAACCTGCGCAATTGGCGCAGTTGCAGTTCCACTGGGGGAAACCGCCACCGGCGGCGGAACCTAGAATCTGGACGAACATGGCTGCTCCATCTGCAAACCGAAATAAAAACGCCTCGGCTGGCCGAGGCGTAGTGCTGCGTGCTTGAGCGCCTGCAGCAATCAGCGGCTGGCGAAGTACATGGTGACTTCGAAACCGATACGCAGGTCGATATATGCGGGTTTGGACCAAGACATGGGAATACTCCTTTGGTTGGGGGAATCAGGTTCGATGGAACGATGGAAACCTATACATATAGTCCACCTCCGTTCGGAGATGTTCAGATGCTTAGGAGGCTATGTTACTAAATCTGACAAATTCGTTCGCCGCGATTCTCGAAGAAAGCTCATTACAGCGGCTGCAATGATCATTGCGCCCCTTGCCAACGCTCTGTCGGGCAGGCGCCATTGCTCAGGCAATACCATCCCCCGGCAGCGTCGATCAAACCCTGGGCGGCGGCTCGTAGTTGTGGGCGATCCAGTTGCAGGATGGCATCGGCCAGTCGCTCAAGATAATCCGACGGGCGGCCAGCCAACTTGCCCTGCCAGAGCAGTTCGGCGGCCGGGGCGCGGGGCAGGGCATCAGTTTGGAGTTGAGCGGCGAGCGCCTGTTGCTGGTCGGTCAGGGACGCATCATCGAGCTGCTGGATCAACGCCGGTAACCCGGCCAGGAATGTCTCGATGTGGGCGATCAGTTGCGCCGCCGAGACGCTGGGCGACTGGACGCCGAACAGCAATCCGGTTTGCCCATCGACCTGCTTCAAGCCGCTGAACACGGCATAACCCAACTGCAGCTCCACCCGCAGGCGCTGATAGAACGGTGTCTGGCACAGCTGCGCCAGCAACCGCCAGGCGGCCTCGTCGGCCAGCGCCAGGGTGGCGGTCGGGCAAAACAGCAGCACGGCCGCTTCTTCACCGTGGGTCTGGAGCGTATGCCAGATGCGTTGTCCACGCGGCGCCATCGCCAAACTGATGTCCTCGCTGGCGATTCCCGGCACACGGGCCAGCACCGGGCCCAGCGCGCCTTGAGTGGCGGTCGACAGACCGATGGACAGTCCATCCCAGCGGGCCGTTGTCCACACGCTTTGGTCGCTGTCGGGCATGGGCAACGCTGGCGATTGCCGGCAATGATTCGGCAGCGCTTTGAGCAGGTGGCGAATGGGTAGCGGTGTGGGTTCGTGGACGGCCTGAGCCATGGGCAGCGGCTGTGAAAGCTACGCCAGGACGTGTTCGAGCCCCCGCGGCATCGGGGCCTGCAAGCCGCCCAGTTTCAGCAGCCATTGGTGAGCGGACGGTTCGAAACTGATGTCCACGCCGGCCTGGCGCGCATCCTCACGCACCTCCTCCAGATGCCGGTCGAGCCGGGATTGAAGATCCAGCGGTGCCTGAGTCGTCAGTTGCCAGCGCAGGTACACCGCGCCTTCACGACCGTTGTCGGGCAGCGCCTGGCTGAACTGCATGGGCGAGCGTTCCCGCCGGCCTCGGGAGCGGTCCTGGGCGAAGGTGCGCAAGCCACGGTGGGCGCTGGTCTGTCCGCGTATCAACCCGGCGCGAGGCGCTTCGCTTGGCGTTTGCAGGAACGGGTTGGACGCGGGTAGTTGCCATTGTCCCGTGACGTTGTCGACAGGGTGCAGTTGCTTGAGGATTTCCCTGAGCTTCAGGAGGTCATTTGCCAACAGCGGCCCGTCACGTCCTTCACAATCCCAGCGGGCCAACTGCAAGGCTGACCCTGTTTCCTGCCGGCGCTGCAGCAGAGCGGTGAACTCCTGGCGCAACGGCGCCCAGTCGTCCTGGGCGGCAAAGAAGCCCAACCAGTCGTGCAGCAACGGCTGGATCTGCGCCGCTGTCTGGGCGTTGGCGTGCGTGAATTCGATGTGCAGCAGCGCCTGTCCGGCAAACTCATACAGCGCGGTGGCCTTGAGGCTGTCAGCCAAGTGGAGTTGACGCAACAGGGCGAGCAGGCCGCCCGGTTTGCTGGAGTTCAGCCACGTACACAGAAAGTCCAAGGCTTGGGGCGAGGCGCTGGGCAAATCTTCAAAGGCGAACAGCAGGTCGAGACAGCCTTCGTGGACCTGTTGATAACTTGCCTGGGACGACGCCATCAGCTGGGGCGGAGAAAGTCTGGCGACCGCTTCACCCGTCGGTACATGGCTGCCGAACTGTTCCGCCAACGCTTTCAAGGCGTCGATGCTTTGCGGGCCGGCCAGGCTCAGGCTCATCTGGCCGCTCTGGTAGAAGCTGCGGTAGAAGTCATGCAACGCGCTTTGGAATTCGGCGTGCTCCACCGCGAGGCTGTCGCGATTACCCGCATGAAAACCCCGCAGCGGATGGGTCGCCGCCAGGCCGTCATGCAAGGCAAGCTGTCGCTGGGCTGCAGCATCCCGGGACCAGGCGATGAACTCGGCGTGTAGCACTTCCCGTTCACGCAACTGATCGGCCTCATCCAGGCGTGGGTGAGCGCGCATGTCCCCCAGCCGTTCCAGTCCGTCGGCGAAGGTGGCGGGTGGCAATTCGAAGAAAAAATCCGTGGTGCGTTCGCTGGTGCGCGCATTGACTTGGCCACCATGGCGCTGCACGTAGGCCATCAGGTTCTCCCCAGCGGGAAAACGCTCGGTGCCGAGGAAGAACAGATGCTCGAGCAAGTGCGCCAATCCCGGCCAGGCCAGGGGCGCGTCATGGCTACCAGCCGCGACTCGCAATACTGCAGCGCCGCGCTTGAGGCCTGGGACGTGACGCAATGTCACCCGCAAGCCGATGGCCAGGGTTTCAGTGTGGGGGCGGAGGGAGTCGGGGGCCGGCATGAGCGCTTCCAGAACAAAGATGCGCTCATGCTAGCGGATTAGGCCGCGTTCTCAATCCTCAATCAGTGTTTGTGCAGGTCGTCGTAAAGCTCGGGGCGGCGATCATGCAGGTAGTTGTAGGCCGCTCGGGAATCGTCCATCAGTTGTCGATCCAGTTCTGCGAAGATCAAGGCCTCGTCCAACCCCGCAAGCGCCGGTCGGCTGCCATTCGGTGCGGCGATGCTGCTTTGGCCGCAATACAGCAGTTCACCTTCGTGGCCGCAGTAGTTGGCGTAGGCCACGAAGCACTGGTTCTCGATGGCGCGGGCACGGACGGTGATGTCGGCGATGAACTCGTAGGGTTGCATATTGGCGGTCGGCACCAGGATCAGCTCGGCGCCGGCCAGGGCCAGGCGGCGGGCGTTCTCCGGGAACTCCAGGTCGTAGCAGATCAGCAGGCCGAGCTTCCAGCCGTTGAGCTCGACGATAGGCAGCGCTGAGTCGCCAGCGCTGAACATGGCGTGATCGAGATCACCGAACAAGTGGCTCTTGCGGTAGTTGGCCAGGCGCTCGCCCTGGGCGTCGATCAACTGCACGGCGTTGTAGATCTGCCCGTCTTCGCTGCGTTCGGGGTAGCCATAGACAATCGCCAGGCCGGCCGCCTTGGCAATGCGGCCGATCTGTTGCGCCCACTCGCCGTTGTAGACCTCGGCCAATACATTCACCGCGTCGACGCCGATGTTGTAGCCAGTCATGAACATCTCCGGCAGTACCAGCACGTCGGCGCCCCTGGCCTCCAACGCTACCTGGTGCAGGCGTTGCAGGTTGCCGGCTGGATCCAGTGGCAGCGGTGGGCATTGGTAGAGGGCTACACGCATCAAAAACTCCTTTTATTCAGGTAGGGCGATCGGACCGATCTCATGGAACACATCACCTGGACCCGGGTTCTCGGCGTGAGTTTCTCCGCCGAAGTGCTTCATGATTCCCCACACGGCATTGAGTGAGGTCTGTACTGCGCCTTCGACCCAGGCAGGTGTCCATGAGACGTCATCGCCGGCGATAAAGATCCCGCGTTGTTCGGCCGGCATGTCGTCCTGCATGAAATGCGCGTACATGCGCTGGTTGTAGCGATAGTGGCCGGGCAGGGCGCCCTTGAAAGCGCCGAGGAAATGCGGATCCGCTTCCCAGGACACGGTGATCGGGTCGCCAATGATGCGTGCGGCGATGTCCACCTTGGGGTAGATCTTCTTCAGGGCATCGAGGGCCAGCTTCACGCGTTTTTCCACCGGATGCGGGAGCATTTTCAGCGCGTCGCTCATCCAGGAGTACGACAGGCAAATCACGCCGGGCTTGTCGTCGCCGTTGTCGAACAGATAGGTGCCACGGGTCAGGCGGTCGGTCAGGGTCATGCTCATCAGGTCGCGGCCGGTTTCCGGGTCCTTGTCCTTCCAGAACGGCCGGTCGACCATCACGAATGTCTTGGACGATTGCATGTAGCGGGTGCGGTCCAGGGCCATCCACATCTTTTGCGAGAACAGCGCTTCTTCACATTCGATCTGGGTGGTCAGCAGCCAGCTCTGGCAGGTGACCAGCACGGCGGCGTACTCGCGGGTATTTTCCCAGACGTCCGTCACGCTGAACCGGCCATCGGCCGCACGGGCAATGCGCTTCACGCCGCTGCGGGGGGCGCCCAGGTGCAGCGAATTCAGGCTGGTTCCTTCGGGCCAGTGCGCACAGCGTTCCGGCACGTGGTTCCAGATGCCGTGGGGCACCTGTTCGACGCCGCCGACCACCAGATGCTGGTGGTCGTCGCAGTTGGTCATTACGACGCGGAAGATTTCCAGCATCGAATTGGGGAAATCCGAATCCCAACCGCCCGTGCCGAAACCGACCTGGCCGAACACTTCGCGGTGCTGGAACGAGAGCTTGGCGAACGCCTTGGAGGTGGCGACGAAGTCGTAGAAGGTGCGGTCGTCCCAGAGAGGCACCAAGGTGTTCCACAACGCCTTGAGACGGGGCACGTCGCGGTCGCGGATCGCTTGCTGGATCTCGCTGAAGCGTGAGCCGTCTTCCAGCGCATCGGCCCAGGCGTCGGCGACTTCCTGGATCAGGGCAGGAAGGTCCGCCAGTTTCTGGGCGTAATAGGTCTGGCCTTCCCGGTCGATAACCGTGCTGCCGGACGCCGGGGTCAGCGGGTTGGGAAACGGTTTGGTCTCCAGCCCCAGGTTGTCGACGTAGTGGTAGAACGCGGTGGACGACACCGGAAAACGCATGCCGCCCAGCTCGGCGATCACCCCTTCAGCGCCGTTGAACGCCTGTGAACGCAGGCGCCCACCCATCTTCGACGCCTCGTAGACCACGGGCTTGAGTCCCAGCTTCATCAGCTCGTACGCCGCCACCAGACCGGCGATCCCTGCACCGACAATCGCCACTTCCGTACCCTGGTTGTGCGCGGGAATACTGCCCAGGCCGGCCGGATGTTCAATCCAGTCGTCAAAGGCGAAAGGAAAGTCCGGCGCGAAAATGGTGATGGGCTTCTTACCGTCTGCTGGGTGGCGATTGTTCTTGTTCATGGCTGACCTTGATGGGCGACTCGACGCGGCTTCGCGTCTGAGTATAGGAAAGATGCCAGCCATTCTAGGGAGGGTGGAACACGTTAATAAGACACAATATGTCGTCGTTTTGAATATCTTCCAGTCATTTCGACCAGTTATTCCATCGTAATGACGAAACCAGTCCGCTGTGGGAGCGAGCTTGCTCGCGATGACGTCAGTTCAGTAACGCTTGCATGGACTGACAGACCGCTATCGCGAGCAAGCTCGCTCCCACAGGTTAAGTGGCGCAGGGCTAGACGGGCTGGCCCCGGTCGATCTTGCTGCTGAGGATGATCGAGGTGGTGGTTTTCTCGACACCGTCCACGCTGCCAATCTGGTCCAGCAGTTGATCCAGCTGTTCTGGAGAGTCGGTGCGCAGCCAGGCGACGTAGTCGAACTCGCCACTGACCGCACACAACTGTTGGACCTGGGCCATGGCGCTCAAACGTCGCAGCACGTCCTTGCCGGAGCGCGGTTGGACCTTGATGCCGACGTAAGCCTGCAGGCCGCCGTCAATCACCCGTTGGCCCAGGCGCACGCCATAGCCGGTAATCACCTTGGTCTTTTCCAGGCGCGCCAGCCGCGACGTCACGGTCGTGCGGGCGATGCCCAGTTGCCGAGCCAGCATCGCGACGCTTTCCCGGGCGTTGATTTGTAGCGCCGCGATCAGTTGCCGGTCGATTTCGTCGAGGACGGGGGGGCGGGTGTCAGTCAAGGTGGGCTCCGGCGCAGGCATCGATGGCGGCATGTTACAGGCTCTCATGGGCGAAGTAGCCAACGGCAGGCAAAGCCAGTGCGCGCCAGGCGCAGGCCAGGTGCGTCTGTGACGTCCTGAGCCAGAAACCGTCCTGGCAAACCAACTGTTCAGCGGGCAACTGCAACAGAGCATCCAGGGAGAACGCCTGCACTGAACCAGGGTCGTCATCGTCTTCGGCTGCCCAATCGCGCTCAAAGCAACGTACATGCAGTTGCTCGTCGAAGCGTTCAAACAGCGGCCGGTTGCCCAGCCATTGTGGGTGCACCCGCAACGTGTGCTGCTGGACGTCCAGAAGCAATAATTGCCAGCCCCGGTAGCTGCCACACAGTTCTGCCGCATCGGTCGCCATGCAAGTCAGGGCGAGATAACGGGCATCCGTCGACCAGATCATCGAGGGCGCCAAGTCGACCAACGCGCAGCCTGAGACTGTCAGCAAATGGCCTCCGAGCCGGGGCGTCTGGGCACGCACCCAACTGTCGGCATATTCCGTTTCGCTGCCGAACAACCAGGCGGCATCCCGGTGGTCAGGCGCGGGCAGGATGAAGTCGCCGTCGGCGTTGGCCACTTGCGGGCAATCCACCAGGCGCCAGGGGGCGATGCTGTGCAATTGTGAGCCCGTCACCTGCAGCTCCACGGTGTTGTAGAACAGCCGGGAACGTTCGTCGGGATGAAAGAATGCAGGATCACCGCCAATCGGCGGCGCAGGAATGTTGAAGCGTTGCAGTGCGCTACTGTCCAGATCCTGGTCAAGACGACCGGCGACCACCGCCAGGCTCAGCCGGCCATCACGAAAATCGAGGATGCGCTGCACCCACATCGGCGGCCCTACCAGCAGGCGTCGATCCTTCACGTCGGCAACCACCCCATGGGTGGTTACGGTCGTTGACTGTTCGAAGGGCAGCAGTGCCAGGTAACGTCCGCAGTCAGAGACGCGGTGATCCAGCAGCCAACTTCCCGGCAAGTGCCAGTCACCGATCTGGCAACGATAGCTTCCCAGCCCGTCGGAATTATCGACAAGCCAGGTCAGCCGCGCGCGTACTCCGTCCTGCATCGGTTGCGTTTCAATGAATGAATCGCCGCGCTGGCCTTGGCTGTCCAACGGCATCGCGATGGTCATGCGGGTCAGCGTAAATTCGCCAACCTGCACGCGACCTTGGGCGTCGTGACCGGCCTGGGTCTCGGTATCGCCGTGGATGCTGTCCAGGCGATAGCCATACCGGCCGGAGCCCGGTCGCGCATAGTCGAGGTACGAGCCGATAAATACGTGATGGGTGTCGAGGCCCAGCAATTCATGCCAGTAGAAGGATGGTTCCGCTTCCCGCCTCACCCAGGGCGACGGCAAGGCCCGCCAGCTGTTGTCGAGCTGCCACAACCAATACTGGTCGCCATCTGCTTGGGCATCCTGCGCCTGAGCCAGGCACACCAGGGCGCGATGATCGCTGCTCCAGATCAACGGCGCATCGGCCGCCATCTGCAGGCCGGACGGTTGCTCGTTGATGCTGATGGTATAGCGCGGGGAAACCAGCGGTTCCAGCGGTGGGGCCAGGTTGCGAAAGGTCGCGGGCAAGGCGATGTCGCCCCGCAGGCAATGCTGCCCATCAGGGGAGCGCCGTTCAAAGGGCTGTTGAACCTGTTCGGGATGCCAATCGGATTCCAGCCACAGGTCAGCGAAGGGTAGCAGGTGCGTAACACTGGCCGTCTGGAATAGCTCAGGCAACCGAACTTCGCGAACGCTGTCGTTCACCAGTGGGCTATGACGCCCGCTCAGAACGCCGAGGTCAAAAGCGTCCAGCTCCCAGAGTTCGCTGTCGGCGCAGCGATACACCTGACGCTGCTGGCGGTCGAGAATCAGCAGGCCCCAGTCCTGCCGGGACGGTATTGTCGCGGCGAAGTAGCGCCCGTCGCGGGAGAACAGGGCCGAGGAACCCAAACCGAGAAGGAGGGCGCCATCAGGGAACAGATAGTCGCAATAGGTCGGGCCGCCCATGGCGATTTCGCCGTGGTTGAAGACCCGGATCGGCTCGCCTTCAGGGGTCAGCAATGGCTCATTTCCACCCCAGGCACTCGGCCCTTTGCTGGAAACGGGCGCCAACCCAAGGCGCCGCTCCCAGCGACTGACGCAGGCGAGCCCGACGATGATGCCGACAATCGCCACCAAAATACCCCACCACTCAGGCAACGCCCGACCCAGGCTGAAGCCCAGGCCAAACACCGCGCCGACCGCCAACCGGGCAATGCCCCGGCCCATCGCCAAAAAGCCCAGGCGAGCGGCAAGGCCCATCAGCAATCCGAGGCAGACTACCGCCAGCAAGGCCAATGGGGGCGGCAGTATTGTGACGAAAAAGGCTGGTACCAGCAGGATGCCGAGTTGCCAGAACAGTTCAAGAAACAGGCGGGGGAGGCTGGGGCTGGCGATGATAGGCGTCTCGGTGAGGGAGGGGATTTTTATTGTAATGGAGCGAAAGAGGCTAACGGGGAGAACTGCTCCCTATGGGACACAGCGGTTTTGATTTTTTTACAAGTTAGGTATACGTTACATCTTAATTAGATTGTTGCGTATACAGAACATGGACTATGCCCTTATCACAACGCGTCTTGGCCAGCAGGTCCGGCAGCGCCGCCTGAATCGCGGTCTGACCCAAGCCGATCTCGCTACTTTGGCGGGTATCACCCGGCAGAAGGTCATCGCCATTGAAAAGGGTGACCTGTCGGTGGGCATGCTCGCCTACGCGCGAATTCTGGGAGCTCTGGATTGTGAGTTCGCCGTGGTGCCAGCTGCAATGACCACGCTTGACGAAATCCAGGGAGTGTTCGACTGATGACGACCTTACTACAGGTTGCGGTGCCTGAAGGCGACAGTGGGAAAATGTTTCAGGGCAGTGGTGGAGACTACCTGTTTCGTTATCACGAAGAAGCTAATGCGCAGGCTGCGATCAGTTTATTGATGCCTGTGCGCCTGGATGAATATCGTCATCGAGAACTGCACCCGATCTTCCAGATGAATCTGCCGGAAGGTTACGTCTTGGAGCAGCTACGTAACCGCTTGGCCAAAGTGGCGAACGTCAACTGAGCTGTGTGAGCGGGCACCGAATATGGTTGCGGCAATCAGGCAATGTGCTGAGCCGTTTATGAAAACCTTCGGATAGGGCGTAATCCCTTTCTGAAAACTCAAAAGCCGCGCAATGCGCGGCTTTCAATTTGGTGGGCCCACACGGACTCGAACCGTGGACCAAAGGATTATGAGTCCTCTGCTCTAACCAACTGAGCTATAGGCCCTCAGTAGGCCGCGGATTATAGCGACGGTTTCTCGGCTGTGCTATCCGAAAAATCCGATACGGCCACACGTAGAAACGTTGCGGCGAACTCCTCGGCGCACAGGGGCAGGCTGACGATGTAGCCCTGGATCTGTTCGCAACCCTCTTCGGTCAGGAATTGCTGCTGGGCCAGGGTTTCGACACCTTCGGCGATGATGGTGAACTGCATGCTGCGGCCCAAGGCGATGATTGCCCGCACGATGGCCGCATCGTGGGGGTCATCGGGCAGGCCGCGGACGAAGGACTGGTCGATCTTGAGGATGTCCAGCGGCAGGCGCTTGAGATAACTCAGGGAGGAATAGCCCGTGCCGAAGTCGTCGATGGCCAGTTGCACGCCGAGCTTTTTCAGCTGGTGCAGCACCGTCAGGGCCTCTTCGGCCTGGCTCATGATGAAGTTTTCGGTAATTTCCAGTTGCAATAAGTCGGGCTTGAGTTGGTGTTCGCGCAGCAGTTGTTCGATACGCCCCAGCAAGTTGGGTTGACGCAGTTGGGCGCCGGCCAGGTTGACCGACAGTGGGCCGAGGCTTTCGTAGGTGCTGTTCCATTCGCACAGTTGCCGGCAGGCACGTTCCAGAACCCAGTCACCAATTTGCAGGATCATGCCGTTTTCTTCCGCCTACGGGATGAAGTGTTCGGGCGGGACGTCGCCAAATGTCGGGTGATACCAGCGAATCAGTGCCTCGGCGCCTACCAATCGATTGTCGACGAGGCTGATTTTCGGTTGGAAGGACAGTGACAGCTCGTTGCGTTCAATCGCCCGGCGCAGTTCGTGTTCCAAGGCCACGCGCTCGCTGGCCTGGGCGGTGAGGTCGCGGGTGTATTTCTCCACCCGGTTGCGCCCCTTGGCCTTGGAGCGGTACATCGCCGCGTCGGCATTCTTGACCAGCGTGGCGACGTCGCAGCCATCCTGCGGGTAGAGGCTGGTGCCGATGCTGGCGCTGATGAAGAACTCGTGTTCGCCGGCCTGGAACGGTGCGGTAAAGCAGTTCAACAGTTTCTGGGCGATGTGCTCGGCATCGCTGGGCTGTTGCAGGCCCGGCAGCAGGATAATGAACTCGTCGCCGCCCAGACGCGCCACGGTGTCGATGTCACGCAACTGCTCGCGCAAGCGCACGGCGATGCCCTTGAGCAGCAAGTCGCCGACCGGGTGTCCGAGGCTGTCGTTGATGTGCTTGAAGCGGTCCAGGTCCAGGAACAGCACGGCACCCTGGCCGCCGTTTTCCTGCTGGCTGTTAAGGGCCGCCAACAAGCGGCTTTCGAACAGCGTGCGATTGGGCAGGCCCGTCAGCGGGTCGTGGTGAGCCTGGTAATCGAGCCGGGCCTGGGCGTGTTTGAGGCTGGAGATATCGGCGAAGACGGCGACGAAATGGGTGATCTGTCGGTCCCGATTGCGCACCGCGCTGATGGTCAGCCAACTGGGGTACAGCTCGCCGTTCTTGCGCCGGTTGGAGATCTCTCCCTGCCAGTGTCCCTCCGCTGTCAACTGGTGCCACATCGCCGCATAAAACGCGCTGTCATGCAGGCCGGAAGCCAACAGCCGGGGGGTGTGGCCCAAGGCTTCGGTTTCGCTATAGCCGGTGATTTCAGTGAAGGCCCGGTTCACGGCGCTGATGTGTTGTTGGGTATCGGTGATCAGCACGCCTTCGGCAGTGCTTTCGAACACGGTGGCGGCCTGTTGCAGTTTTTCCTGCATCAGGTGGCGTTCGGTAATGTCCCGGGCGATGGTCAGCATGCAATCTTCGTTGCCGATGGGCAGCGGGCGGCTGGACACTTCGCAGAGCCGTATCTGCCCGTCGTTGCGACGGATATGGCAGCTGAAATCCCTGACGAAGCCGTCCCGTTTCAGCAGGTCGAGCATCTGTTTGCGCTCGTTGAGATTGACCCAGATGCCCAGGTCCAGGGTAGAGCGGTCCACCGACAGGGCGCTGTTGAAGCCGGTAATGCGGCTGAATCCTTCGTTGACTTCAATCAGCAAGCCATCGCTTTGTCGGGACAGCAGCAATCCATCGGGCGAGGCGTGGAATGCCTTGGCGAACTTCTCTTCGGATGTCTGCAGTTGTTGCTGGGTTTCCTTGAGCTGGCTGATGTCCCGCACCACCACGACCAGGGCGGGTGTCGTGTCGAGGTCGAAGGGCTCGGCGGAGATCAGCCCGGTGAACACCTGGCCATTGCTGCGGCGAAAGGGCATTTCCAGGTTGCGAATGCTGCCGGCCTGCAAGCGCTGCAACAGGCCCGGCCCCACACCCTGGATGCCCCAGATATCCAGTGCGGTTGCGCTACGCCCTATCACGTCTGCGGCACTCAAGCCGATCTGCTCTTCGAAGGCCTTGTTGACCTCCAGCAGGCAACCGTCAAACAGCCGCGCAATCACCAGGATATCCGGGCACTGGCGGAACACCGAGGCAAATTTCTGCTCCGAAAGACGCAGGGCTTCCTCGGTACGCTTGGCTTCACTGATATCGATCATCAGCCCGCGCATCAGCGGTTCGTGCCCGTGTTCGATCAGGCTGACAATATCGCGTACCCACAGACAGCGGCCATCGGCGGTGATCACCCGGTAATCGATGCAGTGGTCGCGTCCGGCCAACACTTCATGATCACAGTAGCTCTGGGCACGGATCAGGTCGGCGGGATGAATGATATTGCGCCAGAAACCTGGGACCAGCCAATGGGAGAGGGGATAGCCCAACAGGTCTTCGGCGTGGGGCGACACGTAGCTGTAGGTGAAATCGCTGACCCTTGCCTCCCAGGCAATGGCCGACAGGCTCTCCACCAGCCCACGGTAATGGTATTCGCTGCTGCGCAGCTCCTGCTCAAGCTCGACCCGTCGGGCGATCTCCGAACTGAGCCGGCGGTTGATGCGAATCACCACCGCCAATATGCCGACCAGGAGCAGCAGCGCCGGCAGGCCGTACAGCAGCAAGTCCGACCAGAGCTGGCGGTAGTCATGCACATTGCCGACCCATTTCTGCTGGATCTCGGCGACCTCGGCCGGGCTCATGTCCGCGATGACCTTATCCAGGATACTGACCAATATCTTGTTGTCTTGAGGGACGGCCATTGCTAGCTGGTAGCGATAGGGCGTTTCCCCGCTGACATAAAGGCCTTCGAGCTTGAGTTGGCGCAGGCTCCAGACACTGGAAGCCAGATCGCCCACTACCGCATCCACTTCGTCGGTCGCCAGTGCTTGCAGGGCTGAGCTGACGTTGGGCAGTGCCACCAGGTTCAGGTCGGGATGATGGTTGCGTAGCAATTCATGGGGGGCATAGTTCTCCACCACGGCGATCTTCAGCCCGTACAGTTCCTTGAGGTTGTGAGGCCGGGCGCCACCGTGATGAGCCAGGATGACAATGGGGAAGTCCAGGTAGGGGCGGGTAAATGCCAGGTAATTCTGGCGCTCCGGGGTGGACATGATGCCTGGCAAAAGATCGATCTTGCCTTGTGCGACCTGCTCCAGCACGGCCGTCCAACTGACCGGCTCGATGGGGGTGACCTTGACGGCCAATCGTTCACGGATGATCTCGATGTAATCGGCGGCCAGGCCCTGAGAACGGCCTTGATCGTCGCGGAACTCAAACGGCGGCCAGGAGGCGTCGACACCCAGGCGCAGGACGGGGTGGTCCTTGAGCCAGCGGAGCTCCTCGTCGGTGAGCGTCAACGCGCCAGCTGTTGCGGTCCAGGTCATCAATGACAGCAAAAGCGCGGCCGTAAGTCTGGGCATCACTGTCTCGTCATGGCTTGGTGAGGATGAGTCGAGTGTAGACGGCAACAGGGTGGTGAGGAGCGTAACGAAGGGGATTTTATCTGTGCATGACAAAACCCCCGGCAGGGCCGGGGGTTTTGAAGGTCACTCGTCGAGGAAGGAGCGCAGATGCTCGCTTCGCGTCGGGTGGCGCAGTTTGCGCAACGCCTTGGCTTCGATCTGGCGAATCCGCTCACGGGTCACATCGAACTGCTTACCGACTTCCTCAAGGGTGTGGTCGGTATTCATGTCGATGCCGAAGCGCATGCGCAGTACCTTGGCTTCACGGGCGGTGAGGCCGGAGAGCACTTCGCGAGTCGCTTCCTTGAGACTCTCGACCGTGGCGACATCAATCGGAGACTGCATGGTGGAGTCTTCGATGAAGTCACCCAGATGGGAGTCTTCGTCATCGCCGATCGGGGTTTCCATGGAGATCGGCTCTTTGGCGATCTTCAATACCTTGCGGATCTTGTCCTCAGGCATTTCCATGCGTTCGCCCAGCTCTTCCGGCGTCGGTTCGCGACCCATTTCCTGCAACATCTGCCGGGAAATGCGGTTGAGCTTGTTGATCGTCTCGATCATGTGCACCGGGATACGGATGGTGCGGGCCTGGTCGGCGATCGAGCGAGTGATCGCCTGACGGATCCACCAGGTGGCATAAGTCGAGAACTTGTAGCCGCGACGGTATTCGAACTTGTCCACCGCCTTCATCAGGCCGATGTTGCCTTCCTGGATCAGGTCGAGGAATTGCAGGCCGCGGTTGGTGTACTTCTTGGCGATGGAGATCACCAGGCGCAAGTTCGCTTCGACCATCTCTTTCTTCGCGCGACGGGCCTTGGCCTCGCCGATCGACATGCGACGGTTGATGTCCTTGATCTCGGCGATGCTCAGGCCGGTCTCGGCCTCCAGCGCACTCAGCTTCTGCTGGCAACGAACGATGTCCGGCTGCAGGCGGGCAATGGCTTCAGCGTATTTGCTCTTGCCCTTGGCCAATGCATCGGTCCAGCTTTCGTCGACTTCGTGGCCAGGGAACTGGCGCAGGAAATCGGCACGTGGCATGCGGGCGTCACGCACGCAGAGCTGCATGATCGCGCGCTCTTGCTGACGCAAGCGATCCAGGGCACTGCGAACACGCTCGACCAGGCCTTCGAATTGCTTCGGTACCAGCTTGATCGGCATGAACAGCTCGGCCAGTGCCAACAGCTCGGCGATCGCCTGCTTGTTGTTGCGGCCATGCTTCTTCAGCGCCTTGCGGGTGATTTCCATCTGGTCGGCCACGGCGCCGAAACGCTGTGCGGCGATGACCGGATCCGGACCGCTTTCGGCTTCTTCCTCGTCGTCGCTGGCTTCGGCTTCGTCGTCATCGGTGTCGTCGTCGGCCTTGACGGCTTTCGCGTCGATCGGCGGCGGCACTTCGGCGGCAGGCGGCGCAATGCCGTCGTCCGGGTCGATATAGCCGCTCAGGACGTCAGACAGGCGGCCACCTTCGGTGGTGACGCGGGTGTACTCGGAGAGAATATGGTCAACCGTGCCAGGGAAGTGCGCGATTGCGCCCATCACTTCGCGGATGCCTTCTTCAATACGCTTGGCGATTTCGATTTCGCCTTCGCGTGTGAGGAGCTCTACCGTACCCATTTCACGCATGTACATGCGCACGGGGTCCGTGGTGCGACCAATGTCGGTCTCGACCGCTGCCAACGCTGCGGCCGCTTCTTCAGCGGCCGCCTCGTCGGTATCGGCGTCGGCCAGCATAAGGGCATCCTTATCTGGAGCAACCTCGAATACGTTGATCCCCATGTCGTTGATCATGCGGATGATGTCTTCCACCTGTTCCGGATCTGAAATATCCTCCGGCAGGTGGTCGTTGACCTCCGCGTAAGTCAGGTAGCCCTGCTCACGACCCAATAGGATCAACTCTTTGATACGAGACTGCTGTTGCGCTTTTCCGGACATAACACCCTATCCACTGAAGGTCTTGGCGGGCAAAAAACAAGCCGAGGATTATACCTGAGCTGTGACCTCACGCGCCAGTTGAGGTCGGGTTTGATGCGCAAACATTGCGGCTGAGTAAGTCGCGCAATTGGTTTTTCTCTTCGCTGGTCAACTCGCTCTGGCGAGCTTTTCGCAGAAGTTGTTCCAGGTTTCGCTCGCGTTGGCGGGCGGACAAGCTAGTAATGGTGTCGAAAAACTGTTGTTCAAGGTTGTCTCCCTCAATCAGCCATTCCTTCTCGGCCAGGGCCTTCAAGAGGCGTCCCTGCTCGGTACCGTGCCACCGTGCGATCAACTGGAAAGAGTTTAGCTTGGGGTTCTTCTGCACGGCTTCAAGGAGTGCCTCCAGCAACTGTGTATTGCTGTGGTCCTCGGCAGCGAAGTGCCCTGCGTCCTCGACTTTCTCCGCCAGTTGCGGGTGATGCAGCAAGGTGCGCAGGGCGGCCTGTGTTGGTGGTTCGTCGGCGGCCGGCACGCGCGGGGCACGTGGTTGGTCGCGATCGCCGCGCTTGCCGTTCTTGTCGCAGGGTTTCTTGTCCCATTTCTTGCCGCCACTGCCGGGTTTTTTCGGCGTCCATTCCTGTTGCGGCGCGTAATCCTGCTGGGGTTGATGATAGTCGGCGAAGTCGGGCATCGCGTCGTAATCGATGCCCGGGTCATACGCCGGCGGCGCCTCCTGGGGGGCGCTGTGCACCAGTTGGTTGACTGCTTCGCTGTTCAGGCCGGTGATCTCGGTCAGGCGCTGGCGCATGAGGGTGCGCAGGTTGGCGCCGGGCACCTTGTCGATCAGTGGCGCCGCGAGGGTGGCCATGTGGGCCTTGCCTTCGAGGGAGCGTGGATCGGCTTCTTCGGTCAGCTGCTGGAAAAAATAGTCGGCCAACGGTTGTGCGTGGTGGTTGATCCGCGCACGAAACGCGTCGGTGCCTTCGGATCGCACCAGGGTGTCTGGATCCTCGCCCTCGGGCAGGAAGAGGAAGCGTGCCCGGCGCCCATCCTGCAGGCACGGCAAGGTGGCTTCCAGCGCGCGCCAGGCGGCGTTGCGGCCGGCCTGGTCGCCGTCGAAGCAGAACAGCACGTTGGGCACGACGCGAAACAGGCGCTTCATGTGTTCTTCGCTGGTGGCCGTGCCCAGGGTCGCGACGGCGTTGCGCAAGCCTTGCTGGGCCAGGGCGATCACGTCCATATAGCCTTCGACGACGATGATTTCGTCGAGGTTGCGGTTGTTCTTGCGCGCTTCGTACAGGCCGTAGAGTTCCTGGCCCTTATGGAATACCGGGGTTTCCGGAGAGTTCAGGTATTTCGGCTTGTCGTCGCCCAGCACCCGGCCACCAAAGGCGATGATCCGCCCGCGTGTGTCGCGGATCGGAAACATGACCCGGTCGCGGAAGCGGTCGTAGCGCTTGCCGGTTTCGGCGTTTTCGATCAGCAGGCCGGCGTCGATCATGGCGCGTTGCTGCAGTGTGTCGCTACTTAAGTGCTTGTACAGGTTGTCCCAGCCGGGCGGGGCGAAGCCGAGGCCGAAGTCCCGGGCGATTTCGCCAGTCAGGCCGCGGCCCTTGAGATAATCCACCGCGGCCCTGCGCGCCGGATGGCTTTTGAGGGCCTGGCGATAGAAATCGGCCGCCGCCGTCAGTAACGGGTAGAGCGGCGAATCGGTCGGTTGGCGCGGCTTGTGTTGTCGACCGCTTTCCTCCCGGGGAATTTCCATGCCCGCGGCTTTGGCCAGTTCTTCGACGGCCTGGGGAAAGTCCAGGTTGTCGTGGTCCATGATGAAGCCGAGGGCGTTGCCGCCAGCGCCGCAACCGAAGCAATAGTAGAACTGCTTGTCGGGGCTGACGCTGAAGGAGGGGGTTTTCTCTTTGTGAAACGGGCAGCAGGCGGTGTAGTTCTTGCCTGCTTTCTTCATTTGCAGGCGAGAGCTGACCACGTCGACGATGTCGGTGCGGTTCAGGAGGGCGTCAATAAAGCTCTGGGGAATCAGCCCGGCCATGGCGTTCTCATCATCACTGCGCGAAATAAGGACCCGAAATCGGCAGGCGTAACCGGGTCTGGGTTTGAGGCACGCTGAATCGGTGGCTCGACCGGGTCGTCTGCATAATCGCTGTCGGGAAGTGTATCTGCCGATAATCCACTGACGTTAATAACTATCAGTATTCGACTGTTTGAATGTGTTGCGCTGAGTCCGGTAACGGCCGGTCGGGCCGCGGATAGCTCATGAAGCGGGCACGCACGCAGGTGCCTTGGGCTGATCGTCGTTAGAGGAATCAGGGTGTGCTCGTCGGTAGCCTTGGAGGGCTCGTCAGGAAAGACGTGCACCGCTGGCAAAAGAGCCAGGTCTGACGCGGTGAAGCGGTTGTCTTGGTCGCGTCTGCGGCTTCGACGGTGAAGCATCAAGCGTTATTCCGCAAATGCCATAAGCCCGGCTTGAAGGCCGGGCTTGGCAGAAGCTTGCTACGGACGTCTGTGTATTAGTACAGACGTACGGCGCGGCGCTGTTCGCGCTGAACTTTCTTGGCGTGACGCTTAACAGCGGCTGCTGCCTTGCGCTTACGCTCAGAAGTCGGCTTCTCGTAGAATTCGCGGCTACGAACTTCAGCCAGAACACCGGCTTTTTCGCAGGAGCGCTTGAAACGACGCAGAGCTACGTCGAAGGGTTCGTTCTCTTTTACTTTGACGGCTGGCATCCAGAGCTACCTTCATTCATTACCGGGGTCAACATCCTCGCGGCAAAAGAGCACTTGAAGACGTCGGTTTTTAAGGGTTGCGGATGTTAACCCCTCAACGCTCGGAATGCAAAGCCTCTGATCGAAAACCGCTGGTCGGGGCACAAAGCGGCGACTATTATGCGCGCCTTCGAATTCAGCCTCTACAAGGCGCAAACCCATGCTAGTACTGGGATTAGAAACCTCCTGCGACGAAACCGGCGTCGCACTCTACGACAGTGAGCGCGGCCTGCTGGCCGATGCGCTGTTCAGCCAGATCGACCTGCATCGCGCCTATGGCGGGGTGGTGCCCGAGCTTGCCTCTCGCGATCACGTCAAGCGCATGCTGCCCTTGATTCGCCAGGTGCTGGCCGAGGCCGGCTGCGTGCCGACCGAGATCGACGGCATCGCCTACACCGCCGGCCCGGGCCTGGTGGGCGCGTTGCTGGTAGGCGCTTCCTGTGCCCAGGCGCTGGCCTTTGCCTGGGGTATTCCAGCCTTGGGCGTGCACCACATGGAAGGCCATTTGCTGGCGCCGATGCTGGAGTCGCAACCACCAGAATTCCCGTGCGTCGCTTTGTTGGTTTCGGGTGGCCATACGCAGCTCATCCGGGTCGATGGAATCGGCCAATACGAGCTGCTCGGCGAAACCCTCGACGATGCCGCCGGCGAAGCGTTCGACAAAACCGCAAAAATGATGGGCCTCAATTATCCAGGCGGGCCGGAAATTTCCCGGCTGGCGACGCAAGGGGTCGAGGGGCGTTTCGTGTTCCCGCGGCCGATGTGCGACCGTCCCGGCCTGGATTTCAGTTTCAGTGGGCTGAAGACCTTCGCGCTGAACACCTGGCAGCAGTGCGTCAGCGCCGGGGACGACAGTGAGCAAGCCCGTTGCGACATCTCGCTGGCGTTCGAGCAGGCCGTGGTGGAGACTTTGACCATCAAGTGCAAGCGTGCCCTGAAGCAGGCCGGACTCAAGCGCTTGGTCATTGCCGGCGGCGTGAGTGCGAACAAGGCCTTGCGGACATCGCTGGAGAAAATGCTCGGCGACATGAAGGGCGACGTTTACTACGCCCGGCCGGAGTTCTGCACAGATAACGGTGCGATGATTGCCTTTGCCGGCTGCCAGCGTTTGCAGGCCGGCCAGCAGGAAAGCCTGGCGATCAGCGTGCAGGCGCGCTGGCCCATGGAGCAGTTGGCACCCTTGTGAAACGTTATTTAAAAATGCCGTTCGCGCCCGGCGAACAGGTCGCGTAGATTGCCGCGGTGACGCCAGACGATCAGGGCAACCAGCGCGGTCATTGGCAGCAAGGCCGCCGGTTCCTGCCAGGCCAGCAACGGCAGCGTCAGCGGCGTGGCGATCAGCGCGGCCAGGGAACTGGTGCGGGTCAGGTAGAACGTCAGCAGCCAGGCACAGACAGCCAGCAGGGCGGCGGGCGGGTACAGGCCCAGCAACATGCCGGCGGCGGTGGCGACACCCTTGCCGCCACGAAAGCGAAAGTACAGCGGGAATAGATGGCCGATGACGGCACAGACGCCGATCCAGGCCTGTTGCTGCAACGAAAGCCCTGCAAGGCTGGCGATCAATACCGGGACAAGGCCTTTGCAGAGGTCGCCCAGCAGGGTCAGGATGGCGAGTTTGCGTCCGGCCAGGCGCAGCATGTTGGTGGCGCCGGCATTGCCCGAGCCACTCATTCGCGGATCCGGGCGACCGGTCAGGCGGCTGAGCAAAATGGCGAAGGACAGCGAGCCGAGCAGGTAGGCGAGAATCGCCAGTAACCAAAACATGCTAACTATTCCGGGCGAGGACGCCCTGATTCTAACGGGGCATCGCGCCCTTGTCGTGCTGCGGAGAAGAGTGCTTGGACAGAGTGTTTATCGAGGGCCTGGAAGTCGACACGGTAATCGGTGCCTACGACTGGGAGCGAGGCATCCGACAGTGCCTGCGGCTTGACCTGAGTTTCGCCTGGGACAACCGCCCGGCCGCCGCAGGCGACGACCTGACCCTGGCGCTCGACTACGCCAGCGTTTCTTCGCGCATCCAGGTGGTTGCCGAGCAAGCGCAGTTCCAGTTGGTCGAGACCTTTGCCGAACGGCTGGCCCAGGCACTCATGGACGAGTTCAAGATCACCTGGCTGCGTCTGAAAGTGACCAAGCCTGGCGCCGTACCGGCGGCCAGCGGTGTTGGCGTGGAGATCGAGCGCGGATGTCGCTGACTCAGGTTTTTCTCGGGCTCGGCAGCAATATCGAGCGCGAAACCCATTTATGCGCCGGTCTTGAGGCCTTGGCTGGATTTCTCGTGGACATGCGCTGTTCAGCCGTGTTCGAGAGCCAGCCGGTGGGGATCAAGAGCGGGCCGTTCTTCAATTTTGTCGTCTCGGCCTTCACGGATCTGCCGTTGATGGAATTGGACCGTCGCCTCAAGTTCATCGAGGCGGACAACGGTCGCTATGCGCCAGACCGCAAGGGATTGCCGCTGGATATCGACGTGTTGTTGTATGGCGAACAGGTCGGCAACTTCGACGGGTTGATCCTGCCGCGCGCGGAAATTCTCAAGAACGCCTTCGTCCTGTGGCCTTTGTCGTTGATGGCGCCGGATCGAATTCATCCGGGCGTGGGCAAGAGCTTCGCCACGCTGTGGGAAGAGGCGCAGATCGACCAAGTGCTGGCACCGGTGGCTTTCGAATGGCGAGGCCAGCCGCTCACACCATCGAATCTGTTGTGAGACGGCTGCCGTCATCGCGAGCAAGCTCGCTCCCACATTAGGATTTCAGCGTGCACCTATCTTGTGCTCAACGAGATCCACTGTGGGAGCGAGCTTGCTCGCGATGACGGCGGTTGACCTGAAAACGCCTGTCAGTTCGCCGCTTCCTTGTAGGTTTTCAACGCCCTGAGGCGCTCACGCTTGATTGCCTCTCCCAACTGCGGCCCCTTGAAACCCTTCTCCAGCAAAGGCTGCACCGCCACCGCGCGGGCCGCTGCCGCAGCGCCCCGCAGATACTCAGCCTGTGGATAACTTCGCTCTTCGAGCCCCTTGCGCCCCCGTGCATCCATCTCGCATGCCGCAATGAAGTCCTCGAAGCGCTGGGGCCGCCGATACACATCAAAACTTTGCAGCAGCTCAAGCAAAGTAGAGGCCTTCAGCTCAAGCGCACGGTGGCCATGGGTGTGGTACTGGCCAACCAGTAACGCCAGTTCCTGACAGTCCCGCGGTGCCTTGAAGCGTTCGCTGACGGCTTTGATCAGCTTCAGACCCGTGTGTTCATGGGCGATGTGGCGCGGCCATTCGTGTTGGGGTGTCAGGCCTTTACCCAAGTCATGGAGCAGGCAGGCCCAACGGACCGTTAGCGGCTGTTGATGCAGTGCCGCTTGCTCCAGCACGCTCAAGGTGTGGACGCCGGTATCGATTTCCGGGTGATGGGTTTCAGGCTGCGGCACGCCGAACAGCGCGTCGACCTCGGGCATCAAGATCTTGAGCGCCGTGCAGTCGCGCAACACCTGGATAAATACCTGTGGGTGTTTTTCCATGAGGGCGCGGGAAATTTCTTTCCAGCTGCGCTCGGCCGTCAACGCCTCCAATTCGCCGGACTCACTGAGCTGGCGCATCAGTTCGAGGGTTTCGTCCGCCACCTTGAAACCCAGCGGCGCATAACGTGCAGCAAAGCGGGCAACCCGTAGGACTCGGAGCGGATCTTCGGCGAACGCGGGGGAAACGTGGCGCAGCAGACGGGCTTCAAGATCGCGCTGGCCGTGGTACGGATCGGTCAGGTTGCCATGGTCATCTTCAGCCATGGCATTGATGGTCAAGTCCCGGCGAACCAGGTCTTCTTCCAAGGTCACTTCGGGGCTGGCATGGAACACGAAGCCGCCATAGCCGCGGCCGCTCTTGCGCTCAGTGCGGGCGAGGGCGTATTCCTCGCCAGTCTTCGGATCAAGGAATACTGGAAAATCGGCCCCCACAGGGCGAAAACCCTTGGTGAGCATTTCCTCGGCAGTCGCCCCCACCACGACCCGGTCGACGTCAGTGACGGGAATGCCCAGCAGGCGATCGCGAACGGCGCCGCCAACTTTATAGATCTGCATAAAAAACCTCCGTTGGTCCGACAGGATAACCTTTGCGTCGGACCTCTGGAGGCGAAAACGGGATCAAAGATGAATGACGGCCAGGTCCAGGCGGCCATAGTCGCCTTCGGCTTGTTCGCTTCTGGGCGGCACATGATGGGTTTTCATCACTTGGTCGCCTTGCAGGGTTTCCAGATGAATATCAAAACCCCAGAGCCGATGCAGGTGCTTGAGCACTTCATCGGTGGAGTCACCAAGAGGCTTACGGTTGTGGGCCTGGTGGCGCAGGGTCAGCGAGCGGTCTCCGCGGCGATCGATGCTGTAGATCTGCACATTGGGTTCGCGGTTACCCAGGTTGTACTGCGCCGCCAGGGTTTCGCGAATGATGCGGTAGCCGCTCTCATCGTGAATGGCAGGAACCACCAAGTCATCTTTCTGATCGTCATCAAGGATGCTGAACAACTTCAGGTCGCGGATCACCTTGGGTGAGAGGTACTGCAGGATGAAACTCTCGTCCTTGAAGCTGCTCATGGCGAATTTGATGGCGGACAACCAGTCCGAGCCGGCGATCTCGGGGAACCAGTGACGATCTTCCTCGGTAGGGTTTTCGCACATGCGCCGGATGTCGCGGTACATGGCGAAACCTAGGGCATAAGGGTTGATGCCACTGTAGTACGGGCTGTCGAAGCCCGGCTGGAACACCACGCTGGTGTGGGACGTCAGGAACTCCATCATGAAGCCGTCGGTGACCAGACCTTCGTCGTACAGGTCATTCATCAGCGTGTAGTGCCAGAACGTGGCCCAGCCTTCGTTCATCACCTGGGTCTGGCGCTGTGGATAGAAGTACTGGGCAATCTTGCGCACGATGCGCACGATTTCCCGCTGCCACGGCTCCAGCAACGGCGCATGTTTTTCAATGAAATAGAGAATGTTCTCCTGGGGCTCGGCCGGGAAACGGGCATTGTCTTTTTCGTTGTACTTGTCGGCACCTTTGGGAATGGTGCGCCATAGATCGTTGATCTGTTTTTGCAGGTGCTCTTCGCGGTCCTTCTGGCGCCGACGTTCCTCCTCGGCGGAAATCGGATACGGCCGTTTGTAACGGTCCACACCGTAGTTCATCAAGGCATGGCACGAGTCCAGCAGGTCTTCCACCGCGTCGATGCCGTGGCGCTCCTCGCATTGCATGATGTACTGCTTGGCGAACACCAGGTAATCGATGATCGAACTGGCATCGGTCCACGTGCGGAACAGGTAGTTGCCCTTGAAGAAGCTGTTGTGCCCGTAGCAGGCATGCGCCACCACCAAAGCCTGCATGCAGATGGTGTTTTCTTCCATCAAGTAGGCGATGCACGGGTCGGAATTGATCACGATCTCATAGGCTAGCCCCATCTGGCCGCGGCTGTAGGATTTCTCGGTACTGAGGAAATGCTTGCCGTAGGACCAGTGGTGATAGCCCAGCGGCATGCCGACCGACGCGTAGGCGTCCATCATTTGCTCGGCGGTGATGACCTCGATCTGGTTCGGGTAGGTGTCCAGGGCATAACGGTCCGCGATACGGCTGATTTCGCGGTCGTAGGCCTTGATCAGCTCGAACGTCCATTCGGAGCCGGTGGAAATGGGCTGGCGCTTCTGCTCTTTTTTGGCGGTCATGTCACTAACCTGCGCTGGAAGAGTTCACGGAAGACCGGGTAGATATCCCCGGCCGAGACCAATTGCTGTTGGGCAAATGTGTCGGAAAATGCTTCGGCAATCCGTTCGTATTCGTACCACAAGGCCTGGTGTTCCCGTGGGGTAATTTCCACATAGGTGTAGTACTGGACGAACGGCATGATCTGGTTGATCAGGATGTCACGGCAGATCGGTGAATCGTCGTTCCAGTTGTCACCGTCCGACGCCTGGGCCGCATAGATGTTCCATTCGTTGGCGGGGTAGCGCTCGGCCATGATTTCCTGCATCAGCTTCAGGGCGCTGGACACAATGGTGCCGCCGGTTTCCCTGGAGTAGAAAAACTCCTCTTCGTCCACTTCCCGGGCGCTGGTGTGGTGGCGGATGAATACCACGTCGATCTTGTCGTAATTCCGTTTCAGGAACAGGTACAACAGGATGAAGAAGCGCTTGGCGATGTCCTTGGTCGCCTGGGTCATGGAGCCGGAAACGTCCATCAGGCAGAACATCACTGCCTTGGAACTGGGGTTTGGCTGTTTCACCAGCAAGTTGTACTTGAGGTCGAAGGTGTCGAGGAACGGGACGCGATGGATGCGGGCGCTAAGCTTCTCGATTTCCGCTTCGAGCTCTTGAATATCGCCAAAATTGTCGGGTTCTTCGCGTTTGAGGCGAGCCAGTTCTTCCTTGGCTTCGCGCAGTTTTGCCCGGCTGCTGCCCGACAGCGCGATGCGCCGGGCGTGGGCGGAGCGAAGGGTGCGGATGATGTTGCTGCGTGATGGGTTGCCTTCATTGCTGATACCGGCACGCACGGTCTTGAAGGTGTCGGTACCGGTCAGGTTGCGCTTGACCAGGTTCGGCAGCTCCAAGTCCTCGAACATGAACTCCAGGAATTCCTCCTGGGTGATCTGGAAGACGAACTCATCCATGCCTTCGCCGGAGTTGCCGGCCTTGCCGGGGCCTTTGCCGCCACCTCCGCCCTGGGGACGGGGGATGTGCTCGCCACTGGTGAACTCCTTGTTGCCAGGGTGCACGACGGTCTGCTTGCCGCCGCGCCCATGGTGCAGCACCGGCTCGTCGATGTCGCGGCCGGGGATGCTGATCTGTTCGCCGTGTTCCATGTCGGTAATGGAGCGGCGGCTGACCGCCTCTTCAACGGCCTTCTTGATGTGGTCACGGTAACGCCGCAGAAACCGCTGGCGGTTCACCGTGCTTTTGTTCTTGCCATTAAGGCGTCGGTCGATCACATAGCTCATAGGCCCCTCCGGGGGAGCTTCAAGTCGTAAGCCTCAAGCCGTAAGAGGCGTGGCGTCGAGCCTTGGGCTCAACGCCGTTCCCTTGCAGTCTGTAGCTAGAAGCTTGCCGCTGCTTATTGCGATTTCCGGACCCGCAGGTACCACTCGGAAAGCAGTCGTACCTGTTTGTCGGTGTAGCCACGTTCGACCATGCGTGTGACGAAGTCGTTGTGTTTTTGCTGGTCCTCCTTGCTGGCCTTGGCGTTGAAGCTGATAACGGGCAACAGGTCTTCGGTGTTGGAGAACATTTTCTTCTCGATGACCACCCGCAGCTTTTCATAGCTGAGCCAGGTTGGGTTCTTGCCGTTGTTGTTGGCCCGGGCGCGCAGCACGAAGTTGACGATTTCGTTGCGGAAGTCCTTCGGATTGCTGATGCCGGCGGGTTTCTCGATTTTTTCCAGTTCCTCGTTGAGGGCCACGCGGTTGAGTATCTCGCCGGTTTCCGGGTCGCGGTATTCCTGGTCCTGGATCCAGAAGTCTGCATACAGCACATAGCGGGCGAAGATGTTCTGGCCGTATTCGCTGTAGGCCTCCAGGTACGCCGTCTGGATTTCCTTGCCGATGAACTCGATGTAGCGCGGCGCCAGGTACTCCTTCAAGAAGCGCAGGTAGCGTTCGCGGGTTTCGGCCTGGAATTGCTCCTGCTCGATCTGCTGTTCCAGCACATACAGCAGGTGAACCGGGTTGGCCGCGATCTCGTGGGGGTCGAAGTTGAAGACCTTGGACAGGATCTTGAACGCGAAGCGCGTGGACAGCCCGTTCATCCCTTCGTCCACACCCGCGTTGTCGCGGTACTCCTGGATCGACTTGGCCTTCGGATCGGTGTCCTTGAGGTTTTCACCGTCGTATACGCGCATCTTCGAATAGATGTTGGAGTTTTCCGGTTCCTTGAGGCGCGACAGCACTGTGAACTGGGCCAGCATTTTCAGGGTGTCGGGGGCGCAATGAGCCTTGGACAGCGAACTGTTGAACAACAGCTTGTCGTAGATCTTCACCTCATCGCTCACTCGCAGGCAGTACGGCACCTTGACGATATAGATCCGGTCGATGAAGGCTTCGTTGTTCTTGTTGTTGCGGAAGGTATGCCATTCCGATTCGTTGGAGTGAGCCAGCAGGATGCCGGTAAACGGGATGGCCCCCAGGCCCTCGGTACTGTTGTAGTTGCCTTCCTGGGTGGCGGTCAGCAGCGGGTGCAGTACCTTGATGGGCGCCTTGAACATTTCGACGAATTCCATCAGGCCCTGGTTGGCCCGGCACAGCGCACCCGAATAGCTGTAGGCGTCGGCGTCGTTCTGTGGGAATTCTTCCAGTTTGCGGATATCGACCTTGCCCACCAGGGCCGAGATGTCCTGGTTGTTTTCGTCGCCTGGTTCAGTCTTGGCGACCGCGATCTGGTTGAGGATCGAGGGGTAGAGCTTGACCACCCGGAACTGGCTGATATCACCGCCGAACTCGGCCAGGCGCTTGGTCGCCCATGGCGACATGATGGTATTGAGGTAGCGGCGTGGAATGCCGAAGTCTTCCTCGAGGATCGCGCCGTCCTCGGTGGCGTTGAACAGCCCCAGGGGCGATTCGAACACCGGCGAGCCCTTGATGGCATAGAAGGGCACTTTTTCGATCAGTTGCTTGAGTTTTTCGGCCAGGGACGATTTACCGCCACCCACGGGGCCGAGCAGATAAAGGATCTGCTTCTTCTCTTCCAGGCCTTGGGCGGCGTGGCGGAAATAGGACACGATCTGTTCGATGCATTCTTCCATCCCGTGGAAGTCCGCAAAGGCCGGATAGCGGCGAATCACCTTGTTGGAAAAGATGCGCGAGAGCCTCGAGTTGGTCGAGGTATCCAGCAGCTCCGGTTCTCCGATGGCCAGCAACAGACGCTCCGCAGCCGACACATAGGCACTGCGGTCCTGCTTGCAGAGTTCGAGGTATTCCTGCAGCGAGTATTCCTCTTGCCGCGTGGACTCGAAACGTTGCTGGAAGTGGCTAAAAATACTCATGACGTCACCTCGCTCGATACGTGGAGCCGGTGTCGGATCAATCAGTCGATGCTGGACAGCCCCCTGGGGACCCAGTTGCCGTTTACCCCCCAGAATGCTTTCAGAATGCAGGTTCCTGAAAGCTGACTCCCGATGACCCGCGCGCCGGTGTACCGGCTCTCCCCTGTTTTGGATGGCCTGAGGCTAAGGATAGTTCGGAATCGCGGAGGTAAAGGTGGAATACGTAATTAGTTGTGGCAGACCGTTCGTCTGCCATCGCTCAAGCCCACGGTTCACGCGGGCTTGGCCGGGATAAAAAATTATTCGTGGGTGCCTTGGGCTGTTTCTGCAGGATAAGTCGTACGCCATAGCTCAAATCCGCCGTCGAGGCTGTAGACGTCGCTGAAGCCCTGGCTGATCAGATAAGCGGCTGCGCTCTGGCTGGAATTGCCGTGATAGCAGACCACGACGGTGGGCGCATCGAGGTCGGCGGCACGGATGAAATCGGCGAGGGAATGGTTATCCAGATGCTTGGAGCCACGGATATGCAAAGCGGCAAAAGTGGCCGGGTCGCGGACATCGACGACGACCGCGCCTTGCTCGCGCAGGGCTTGGGCCTGTTCCGGGGGGATGCGTTTGAATTCGGTCATGAGGGACTCCTGTAGCGTGGGCGCAACGCCGGTCAAACGGCGGTGCCGGCCGGCGATGGTGCTGTGACTGGGTGGTGGGTTCTGGCGTGGCCCTGTTCGTCGCAATCGCAGCGCAGTTGCTCGCCGGTGTCGATGTTCATCAGCGTCAGGGCGTTGCCCCACACGCAGCCGGTATCGAGGGCGAAGACGCCGGGTTCGTCGCATTGGCCTTCCAGCGCCGCCCAGTGTCCGAAAATGATCTTCAGGTGACGGGTCTTGCGCTCACTGTGCTTGAACCACGGGGCATAGCCGGGTGGTGCGGTCTCGATGCCTTCCTTGCCCTTGAGGTCTAGCTTGCCATCTCGGGTGCAGAAGCGCATCCGCGTGAAGTAATTGGTGATGACGCGAAGGCGGGCGCTGCCGGTGAGGTCGTTGTCCCACTTGACCGGCTCGTTGCCGTACATGCCATCCAGGTAGGGCGCGAACAAATTGTCGTCGCGTAATGCCTGTTCCACCTCGGCGGCGCACTTGAGCGCCTTGCGCAGGGACCACTGGGGCGGGATGCCGGCATGGACCATCGCCAGGTTGCGCTGCTCATCGTAGTGCATGAGCTTTTGCTGGCGCAGCCACTCCAGCAATTCAACGCAATCGGGGGCGGCGAGGATTTCGCTCAAGGTATCGGATTTTTTCAGGCGCTCGATGTTCTGCCAGGTGGCCAGCAGGTGCAGGTCGTGGTTGCCGAGCACGCACACCACCGACTGGCGGATACCGTGGAGAAAGCGCAGCGTCTCAAGGGACTGCGGGCCCCGGTTGACCAGGTCACCCACCAGCCACAGGGTGTCTTTTTGCGGATCGAAGGCGACGCGCTCCAATAGACACTTGAGCGGCTCGAGGCAGCCCTGCAGGTCGCCGACCGCGTAGGTGGCCATTAGTGCAAGGCCCCGGGCACAGCCAGGCGAAAGGGCTTGATGACAGCATCGAAGCGTGTGCCGTCCTCGGCCAGCATCTGGTAGGTGCCCTGCATGGTGCCGACCTTGGTGGTCATCACCGTCCCGCTGCTGTAGCTGTGGCTTTTACCGGCGTCGATCAATGGTTGCTGGCCGACCACGCCTTCACCACGTACTTCTTCGACGTGACCGTTGCCGTCGGTGATGACCCAGTGCCGCGACAACAGCCTGGCCGGCAACGAACCGTTGTTGCTTACGGTAATACTGTAGGCGAAGGCGAAGCGGTCATGTTCGGGTTGCGACTGTTCTGCCAGGAAACGGGTGGTGACGCTGACGTCGACTTGGTAACGAGGATCAGACATGCAAATAAGGCCTTAAAAACGAAGCGGGACGCGGGCGCGACTCAGGAGATGAGTCTAGGCCAAGTATCGGGTAGTAGACCAGACTGGCGTACTGCCCGATAGCGCTCGACCTCTGTTCAGTTGGCGTCGGCTTGCGGGGCGGCCTGTTCGCTGAGCTTGTCGGCCAAGCGTACGAACGCCGCCAGGTCCAACTGCTCGGGGCGCAGGCTGCCATCAACGCCGGCGGCTTCGATTTCGGCGCTGCTGAGCAACAGTTTCAAGGTGTTGCGCAGGGTCTTGCGGCGCTGGTTGAACGCTTCGCGCACCACTCGCTCCAGCAGGCGATGATCCTTGGCCGGGTGCGGCAGGACGGCATGAGGCACCAGGCGAACGATGGCCGAGTCGACTTTCGGCGGCGGGTTGAATGCACCCGGGCCTACGTTGAACAGGTGTTCGACCCGGCAATGGTACTGGACCATGATCGACAGGCGACCCCAGTCGCCACCGCCAGGGCCGGCGGCTAGACGTTCGACCACTTCTTTTTGCAGCATGAAGTGCATATCGCGGATCAGGCCGGCATTGCTCAGCAGATGGAAGATTAGCGGCGTGGAGATGTTGTACGGCAGGTTGCCCACTACCCGCAGGCTGATCGGCGCGGCGTTCAGGCTATTGAAGTCGACCTTCAGCGCGTCGCCCTGGTGCAGGTTGAAGTTGCTCTTGCCGGCGAACTGCTGGTTGAGGATCGGGACCAGGTCTTTATCCAGCTCCACCACGTCCAGTTGTGCGCCGCTGTCGAGCAGGCCCTCGGTCAGGGCGCCCTGGCCCGGCCCGATTTCCAGCAAGCGGTCGTCGGGCTTGGCCCGGATGGAGCGCAGGATGCGATCGATCACGCCGGCGTCATGCAGGAAGTTCTGGCCGAAGCGCTTGCGCGCGCGGTGTTGGTATTGCTCGGTCATAAATGGGTCTCGGCCATCTGGTAGGCGGTTTCCAGCGCGACTTGCAGGCTGCCGGTATCGATCTTGCCGCTGCCGGCCAGGTCCAGGGCGGTGCCATGGTCCACGGAGGTGCGGATGATCGGCAGGCCCAACGTCACGTTGACTGCTGCGCCGAAGCCTTTGTACTTCAGCACGGGCAGGCCCTGGTCGTGGTACATCGCCAGCACCGCATCGCAGTGCTCCAGATATTTGGGGGTAAACAGAGTGTCGGCAGGCCGCGGGCCACGCAGGTCCATGCCCTCGCTGCGCCAGCGCTCCAACGTGGGTTCTATGATGTCGATTTCTTCTCGGCCCAGGTGTCCGCCTTCGCCGGCATGGGGGTTGAGTCCACAGACCAGGATGCGCGGCCGGGCGATGCCGAATTTTTCCTGGAGGTCGGCGTGCAGGATGCGCGTGACCCGTTCCAGGCGTTCCGGGGTGATGGCGTCGGCGATGTCCCGCAAGGGCAGGTGAGTGGTCAGAAGGGCCACGCGCAGGCCACGAGTGGCGAGCATCATCACCACTTGCGCGGTGTGGGTCAGATCCGCCAGGAATTCGGTGTGCCCGGAAATGGCAATCCCGGATTCGTTGATCACGCCCTTGTGCACCGGAGCGGTGATCATGCCTGCGAACGCCCCATCCAGGCAGCCTTGGCCGGCGCGGGTCAGGGTTTGCAGGACGACCGCGGCGTTGGCCTGGTCCAATTGCCCGGTGACGACCGGGGCGCCCAACGGCGTATCCCAGACGTACAGGCTATTGGCGGGCGCTGGAATATCCGGCCAGGCCTGCGGCGTCACCGGCAACAGGTCGACGACCACCCCCAGTTGCGCGGCCCGCTCAAGGAGCAGGTCGCGACTGGTGATGGCAATCAGGGGATGCGGCTGGGGTTGCGAGGCGAGCAGCAGGCACAGGTCGGGACCGATGCCGGCTGGTTCGCCGGGTGTCAGCGCGAAACGCTTGGGTTTCACTGCGCTGCCTGGTCTGCACCAGGAAGTTTGATTTCAACGTAGGCTTCGTCGCGAATCTGACGCAGCCAGGTTTGCAGCTCTTCGTCGTATTTGCGGTTACGCAATACGGTCATCGCCTGCTGTTCGCGCGCCTGGGTGGTGCTGTCGGTGGCGCGACGGCCGAGGACTTCCAGTACGTGCCAGCCATAAGGGCTCTTGAACGGCTTGGACAGCTGGCCTTGCGGCGTATCAGCCATGACCTGGCGGAACTCGGGAACCAGGGCGTTTGGGTCCACCCAGTTCAGGTCGCCGCCGTTGAGGGCCGAACCCGGGTCTTCCGAGAAGCTCTTCGCCAGTTCGGCGAAGTCTTCACCCGCTTCGATGCGGTCGTAGAGCTTCTCCGCCAGACGCTTGGTCTCGGCTTCGCTGCGAATCTCGCTTGGCTTGATCAGGATGTGGCGAACATGGACTTCGTCACGGACCTGGGTTCCGCCACCGCGTTTTTCCAGCACTTTCAGGATAATGAAGCCACCAGGGGTACGTGCTGGCTGGGTGATGTCGCCGACGGCCATGGCGCTCAGCTCGCGGTCGAACGGAGGTGGCAGTTGAGCGGGCTTGCGCCAGCCCATGTCGCCGCCTTCCAGGGCGTTGTCGCTGCCCGACTTGGCAATGGCCATCTGGCCGAAGTCGGCCCCTTGCTTGAGCTGCTGGTAGACATCCATTGCCTGGCGATAAGCACTTTGGATGGCTTCGGAGTTAGCGCTTTCCGGGGTAGGAATCAGGATGTTCGCCAGGTGCAGTTCTTCGGAAAGCTGCATCTTGCCCAAGTCGGAGGCGAGGAAGTTTTTCACTTCCTGTTCCGACACCTGGATGCGTTCGGCGACACGGCGTTGGCGCACACGGCTGATGACCATTTCGCGGCGGATCTGATCGCGGGCGTCCTCGTAAGAGAGGCCGTCGCGAGCCAGGGCGGCGCGGAACTGGTCGATGCTCATGTTATTGCGCTGGGCAATGGTGCCGACGGCCTGGTTCAGTTCTTCATCGGTGATGCGGATGCCGGAACGCTCGCCGATCTGCAATTGCAGGTTTTCGACGATCAGGCGCTCGAGCACTTGCTGGTCCAGCACGCCTGGAGGCGGCAGGCCTCCGCCGCGCTTGGCGATGGTTTGCTGCACTTCATGGACGCGCTGGTCCAGTTGGCTCTGCATGACTACGTCGTTGTCGACGATGGCCACTACCTTGTCGATGGACTGTACCGCGGCGTTGGCTGCGGTACCCAGGAACAGCGCGCCCAACATCAGCGGGCGCAGACAATCAGAAAGCTTGGTCTTCACGTTCACGATAACCTTGGATGCCTTTGTCGAGGAAGCTCTCTACCTTGGCGCCGGTCAGGCCGCCGAGTCCCTTCAGAACAATTTGGAGGAAGATGCCGTGGTCGCCTTTTTCGTTTTCCGGGGCGTCTTGACTGAACTCTTCATAGTCGACCCAGTAACGGTTGATCAGGCGCAGTTTCCAGCAGCAATTGTCGTATTCAAAACCACCGAAGGCTTCCAGGGTACGGTTACGATTGTAGTCATACTGCCAGCGGCTGATCGCGTTCCACTGCGGCACGATCGGCCAGATGACCGAGAAATCGTGTTGTTGGATCTTGTAGTAGTCCTTCACGTAACCAGGTGTGCCTGGCGTGCCGTAGTCGCCACCCCCCACTTGCCATTGACCGGTAGTCTGGTTGTAACGGACCTGATCGTTGCGATACCGATAACCGGCGTTGATGACCGTGTTCGGGTTGTCTTCCGGTTGGTAGTGGAACATCGCGCTACCCGAGCGAGGGCTGCGGGTGTCCGGGTCCCAGTTGTAGGTCGCGGTGGTGCGCCAGTCGCGGTTCCAGTGGTATTCGTATTCCAGTGCGTACGGGGAAACGTCCGACTTGGCGTCTTCTCGGGTGTCGAAGTCGATGCCTGGCAGTTGGACTTTGCGATCCTTGAAATAAAACGCCTGGCCCACGGCGAGACGTTGGCGTTCAAAGCCGTTCTCTTCAATCCAGCGACTGGTCACGCCCAGGGACAGCTTGTTCTCGTCCCCGACACGGTCAGAACCGGTGAAGCGATTGTCGCGAAACAACGAGGAATAGCTAAAGGTCGATTCGCTGGTATCGAAGACAGGAATGTCGCTCTGGTCCTTCTCGGGTACATAGAGATAGAACAGGCGTGGTTCCAGGGTCTGACGATAGTTGGTACCAAACCATTGCGTGTTGCGATCGAAGTACAGACCGCTGTCGATGCTGGCGATAGGGACACTGCGGTTTGGCGTGCTGTCGTAGCCGTTTCCTACGACGCTTTTGCCCGTACCATCCAGATCCAAATCATATTGGGTGTATTGGTACTTGAGGGACGGCTTGAGATAGCCATAGGACGCGGTCATCGGCAGGCTCATGACCGGCGCCAGGTTCATGCGATTGCCGTTAGCCCGTGCCAGGCCGCTAACGTTGGTATCCAGCCACGGCTCGGTGTTGCCGTCCTCATCTGTATAATTGCCAGTCCGCAAATCCCGATCAAACCGAACCAACTCCGTCTTATAAGCGAAATCCAGGCCGTACGGATGCTGAGGCAGCGATCCGTCAAAGGTGATCTGAGGCAGGCGATTATACGGTGTGATCTTCGAAATCGTCGCCAGCTGGTAAGCCTGTGCATTCAAGCGGGCAACATAGTTGTCCCCCCGATAGCTGACGATCCCTTGCTGATTGACGCGATCATTGGACTCGATACCAATCTGATCGCTTTCAAGATCCTGGAAATAGTAAGGATCGCTGATCTTGGTGTAGTCGACTTCCGTCAGCACGCGCGAATCGAGGCCGCCCTTGTGCTGCCAGTTGTACATGTAGCGGGTCTTGTCGTAGTCGCTCTGCCCGCTGCGCTCATCGTCTTCGTCGTTGAGGTACGCAGCACCGAACTGACCTTCGCTGGACTTGGTCAGGTAGCGGAACTCGCCTTCCATCAGCAGGCCGCGCTTGGCCATGTAGCGCGGGTACAACGTGGCGTCGTAGTTCGGCGCCAGGTTGAAGTAGTACGGGGTGACCAGCAGGAAGCCGGTGTCGCTGCTGCTGCCGATGGTCGGCGGCAGGAAGCCGGACTGGCGACGGTCGTCGATCGGGAAATAGATGTACGGCGTGTACAGGACCGGGAAGTCCTTGACCCGCAGCGTCACGTTGGTCGCGGTGCCGAAACCGGTGGCCGGGTTCAGGGTGATGTTGTTGCCCTTGAGTGTCCAGGCGTTGCTGCCCGGCTCGCACGTGGTGTACGTACCGTCCTTGAGGCGGATGATCGCGTTCTCGGCGCGCTTGGCGTACAGCGCGTTACCGCGGATGCGCGATTTGTGCATCACGTATTCGGCGTTGTCGACCTTGGCTTCGCCGGTGTCCAGTTGCACATCGGCGTGGTCGCCGACGATCAGCGCACCGTTGTCGCGAACCCGCACGTTGCCGCTCAGCTCGCCACGGTTCTCGGCCTGGTACAGGCTGGCCTCGTCGGCCTCGACCTGCATGCTGCCCTGGCGCATGACCACGTCGCCGGCCAGGGTCGCCACCTGTTCTTCCTGCTGATAGCGCGCCGCCTTGGCGCCGAGGAAGGTGGGCGCATCGCTCTTGGCCGTCTTGTCCTCCATGCCAGGACGCGTCGGCTCGATATAGGCACCCGCGCAGTAAGGACCAGTTTCAGCCAGTTGCGCCGGGGTGAGGTTCTCGCGTGGAACCCAATCCAGGTGGCTGTAGTCTGCACTGCGCGACTTCAGGCCACGGCCCTTGGCTTCGGTCACGAGCATCGGCTTTTCGCCGGCTTCCTCGCCCGAGCCGCTGTCGGCCGGAGCAGCGCCGCTGTCGGAAACCGCACTGCCATCATGCACGGGACGCGGCGGCAACGCGGCGGCCGGTGTCTTGGGTGCACAGTCCCAGGCACCCGAAGCGGAGACGGAGCAGTCATACTGCTGCGCCGCGACGACGAATGAAGAGGCCAGGGGTTGCAGGGCCAGCAGACTGCCGGTGACCAGCAACGGAAATTTTTTACGAAACGCGGGGGATTTCAATGCCATCTTATTAGTCCGGGCTTCCTGCGTGCCATCTGCCCGCGGTGTGGGCCGCACGCCTCTCGATGGTCTGAAAAAGATGCTGGATAATAAAGCATGACCCGCTTGACGGCTAGCGCCGTCGGAGACCCTTGCAATGCCCGACCAAGATGTACGCTTGCAACACCTGAAACTTTGGCTCGATGAACAGCTGCCGATCCTTTTCACTCAACAGGGCTGGGGGGCCGTACCCCCGGCCACGTTGACCGCCGCCAGCAGTGACGCGAGTTTCCGGCGGTATTTCCGCTGGGAAGGCGAGGGCCGCACTATGATCGTGATGGATGCGCCGCCGCCCCAGGAAAACTGCAAACCCTTCGTGGATATTGCTTTTTTGCTGGCGAAATCCGGCATCAACGTGCCGAAAATTTATGCCGAAGACCTTGAGCGCGGCTTTCTTTTGCTCAACGACCTGGGCAACCAGACCTATCTGGACGTGATCGACGGTGAAAATGCCGACGATTTATTCGCAGATGCCCTGCAAGCCTTGTTGGCTTTCCAGCAACTGCCAATGGTCGCGCCGCTGCCGAGCTACGATGTCGCGTTGCTGCGTCGAGAGCTGGAACTGTTTCCCGAGTGGTACGTCAAGCGCGAGTTGGGCATCGAACTCGATTCGGCCCAGCAGCAACTCTGGCAGCAAGCCACCGAGCTGCTGATCGACAGCGCCCTGGCCCAGCCCAAAGTGCTGGTGCACCGCGACTACATGCCGCGCAACCTGATGCTCAGCGTGCCGAACCCCGGCGTGCTGGACTTTCAGGATGCGGTCTATGGCCCGGTGACCTATGACGTGACCTGCCTGTTCAAGGATGCCTTCCTCAGTTGGCCCGAGGCGCGGGTGCGCGGTTGGCTGGAGCGTTACTGGCAGCAGGCCGGCGCCCTGGGTATTCCCGTCCAGCCGGATCTCGAGGATTTCCTGCGGGCCAGCGATTTGATGGGCGTGCAGCGTCATCTCAAGGTCATCGGGATCTTCGCGCGCATTTGCCACCGTGACGGCAAGCCACGTTACCTCGGCGATGTGCCGCGTTTCTTTGCCTATATAGAAGCGGTCATCGCCCGTCGTCCTGAGCTGGCACCGCTCGATGAGCTGTTTGGCAGCCTGCGGCAATCGGCCGGAGAAACGGCATGAAAGCGATGATCCTGGCCGCAGGCAAGGGCGAGCGCATGCGTCCCTTGACCTTGACCACGCCAAAGCCGTTGATTCGTGTGGGTGGCGTGCCCTTGATCGAATACCACTTGCGGGCGCTCGCCAAGGCCGGGTTCACCGAGGTCGTGATCAATCACGCCTGGCTCGGCCAGCAGATCGAAGATCACTTGGGGGATGGTTCACGGTTTGGCGTGAACATCCGTTTTTCCCCCGAAGGCGAGCCGCTGGAAACCGGCGGTGGAATCTTCCGGGCCTTGCCGCTGCTGGGCGATGACGCGTTTGTGGTGGTGAACGGCGATGTCTGGACCGATTACGATTTCAGCGTATTGCGCGGGCCGCTGGAAGGGCTGGCGCACCTGGTGCTGGTCGATAATCCCGAGCATCACCCGGGCGGCGATTTCACCCTGGTCGACGGAAAGGTTCACGATGGGCAAACACCTGCCGACAACCTGACCTATAGCGGCATCGCCGTCCTGCATCCGCAATTGTTCAATGGTTGCTCGGACGGTGCCTTCAAGCTCGCACCGCTGTTGCGCACGGCCATGGCCGAGGGGCGCGTCAGTGGCGAGCACCTGAAAGGGCATTGGGTCGATGTCGGTACCCATGAACGTTTGGCGCAGGTCGAAACCTTGATAGAAGCGAGCGGTTGATATGTGGTGGCCAGGGACTCTGATTGGAGCCGGGGCGGGCTTTGCCATAGCCAGCATCCCGGGGGCCATGCTCGGCGCGTTGTTAGGGCAGGCGCTGGACCGGCGCCTGAACCTGCAGGGTTGGGCGCAAATACGTGAGCGTCTGGGCGGACGCCCGGCGTTACGCAACGATGAATTATTGTTTGTGTTGCTCGGACGCCTGGCCAAATGCGACGGGCGTGTGGTCGATGGCCATATCCAGCAGGCTCGCCAGGAGATGCGGGCGCTGGACTTGAGCGAGTCGGCGCAACGCCGGGCCATCGCGGCGTTCAACCGGGGCAAGTCCGGCAACGATCGCTTGCGCGGCTATATGCGTCGCCTGGCCGCTCAGCCCCATGCGGCTGAAGGGGTGTTGCGCGCCTGTTGGCGGATGGTCTGGGCCGACGGACGCGCCGGTGTCGACGAGCGAGAACTGGTGACCCAATGGGGCCGCTGGTTGGGCTGGACGCCGCAACAGGTCCAGGCGTTGGCGGCTGACTACGAACCGCAGAAACTGTCGCGGCCCAACGCCGGCGTGACCTATCAGGAGGCCTTGCGCCTGCTGGGGGTTTCGGCCACCAGCGAACCGTCGCAGATCAAGCGCGCCTATCGGCGCCTGCTCAGTCGGCATCACCCGGACAAGATTGCCGGCAGCGGTGCGACGCCCTTGCAGGTGCGTGAAGCCACCGATAGAACCCGGGAATTGCATAACGCCTATCGGTTGATTCGGGAGCGACGGGATTTTCGCTAGCCGCGCAGGGAACAATTGTGGCGAGGGGATAAATCCCCTCGCCACAACAGTGCTTCACTTGAGGTGTGAGCCGGCCCTTACTCCGCCTTCTGCGGATCCAACCAACCCCGCACCCGCCGAAACAGCTGTTCCTGCTCCGCCGACCGGTTCGGCAGGGCCTTGAGGGACACTTGGCTGAATGTGGAACCTTTCAAGCGTTTGCTCCCCTGCAAGCGCTCCAGCGCCGCGTTGCGATCCAGCGCCTTATCCATGTAGAAAATATCGGCGGTCGCCAGTTTCAAGGTCGGGGTCAGTTCGGCCAGGCCAGGCTTAGCGGTGACTGGCGTCTGGGCGGCCACCATCACGAAGCGTTCGACTTGCGAGGGCTGTTTTTCACTCAAGTAACGCGCGGCCCAATAGGCGCCGGTGCCATGGCCCAGCAGCACGATGCGGCGTGCGCTTTGCTGTTCGGCGTAGGCCAGCGCCGCGTCGATGCGGGCGAAGATGCGCTCGGCGTCAGCGCTGGCGTGTTCTTCATCGGTGCCTGCGACGACTGGGTCCACTGCATCGGCTTCGCCGCCGGCGACTTGTTCGATCGGTGCCGAAGTGGTCGCGTCCGGTGCCGCCGCAACGGCGTCGGCCGGTTTGGTCTCGGGCGGCGCTTCCACCACACGCGGTGCAATGACGTCGCTTTGCAGGTCCGGCAGGGTGATACTCAGGCTGCTCCACTGCGCGTCGGGCAGTTTTTTACGCAGTGGGCCGACGACTTGAGGCCAGTCAGCGGTTTCGCCGGCACCGGGGATTATGATGACCGCACCCCTGGGGTCACTGGTATTGGCCGGTTTCCACAGCGCCAGGAAGGTGTCGCTGCCGGTCTGCAACTGTTGCTGTTCCTGGGGCGGAACCTTTCGATCAAGTGCCGCCGCTTCCTCCTGGCTACGCTCGAGCAAGGGCTGGCGCTCGACGGGTTTCTCCTCGGCAGGTTGCTCGGCGACGGGGGCCGTTTCGCTGGCCTGGACAGAAAAGGCACTTGGCAGGATCAGCGACAGGCACAATGCTGGCAATGCCAGGCGATAAACAAAGGGCATCGGATATTCCATGACCAGAAGTATTTCCGGCAGCCTAATGGGTTGGTCAGTATTTGTCAGTGCATGAGACTTCGATGATGCGTTTTTGCTGCCTGTGGGTTATCGGCTGTTTATGGCTTCCCTTGATGGCGTGGGCCGCGCCCGCGCCGTCGGCGCCAGGGGTGCAATTGAATGCAGGGCAGCGCCAGTGGCTGATGCAACATCCACAATGGCGGGTCGGCCTGGTCTTGCAGGCGCCTTATGCGCAATACGACCGGCGCTTGCAGCGGTTGTCCGGCACCAACGTCGAGTTGATGCAATGGCTGGGCAAGGCATTGAACGTCGAGCTGACCTGGCGCAATTTCCAGGACGTGGCGCAACTGGAAGCCGCGGTGCGCGCGGGTGAGGTGGACATCGCTCCCGGCCTGACCCAGTCCCCGGGCGGGCTCAAGCTCTGGCAGTTCTCCAACCCCTACATGCGTGTGCCGCAATTGATCGTCGGTGCGCAAAAGGGCGCCGAGGGGGTGGAGTTGGAAAAACTCGACGCCCAGGCCCGCGTCGCCGTGCGCATGCCCAGCGCCACGGCTGATTACCTGCGCAGCAACTACCCGACGCTGAATCTGCAAGGCGTGCCGCTGGAGCGCGAGGCCCTGCAATTGCTGCTGACCCAGCAGGCCCGATACGCGGTGGTCGACGAGGCGCAACTTGGACGACTGATGGTCGAACCCGAATTCGCCGAGCTGGCGGTGGTGGGCGACATTGGCCTGCCGCAGCTGCTGCGGGTCGCCACACGCCGGGATTGGCCGGAACTGGGCGAGATCATCGACAGCGGTTTGCAGGCAATCCCGGCCAAGGAGCTGGAGCAACTGCACAGCCGTTGGCGCAAGCCCAAATACCCGCGCCTGACCGAAACCCCGGGTTTCTGGCAGAACCTGACCCTGTTGATCCTGGCCTTGCTGCTCAGCAGTGTCGCCATCGTGTTCTGGCAGCGCCGCCAGCAACGCGGCCTGGAGCGCCGATTGCGTTCCGCGCGGGAAGACATCGCCCAGCGTACGGCCAGCGAGGAGGCCTTGCGCCTGACGCAGTTCTCCATCGACCAAAGCACGGTGGGCATCCTCTGGGTCAATTGGGACAGCCACGTGCGTTATGCCAACCGAGCGGCCGAAACCATGCTCGGCTACGCCTCGGGCGCCATTATTGACCGGCCCCTGATTGACTTCGAACCGGGCTTGCACATGGATCGCTGGCTGAACCTGTGGAAGCGCGCCCGGGCCAGTGAAGACGGACCGCAGAGTTTCGAGACCGAATGCGTGCGAGCCGATGGCAGCATCCTGCCGGCCGACGTTTCCCTGAGCTTCCTGCGTTTTCGCGACGCCGAATATTTGGTGGTCTACCTCAACGACGTGACCGAACGCCGACGTGCGCTGGCGGCGTTGCGCGAAAGCGAGGCGCGGTTGCAAGGCATCGCCGCCAATGTGCCGGGCCTGGTCTTTCGCCTGGAGCGGGCGCCGGTGACCGGCCAGATCGACTTCGCCTACATCAGCGAAGGCAGCGAAAGCCTGGTGGGCTATTCCCCTGCAACCCTGGCCCGCAGCGACACTGGGCTGCGCAGCCTGGTGCACCCGCAGGACAAGGCCGACTACCACCGTACCCAGGACCAGGCGCTGGATACCGACAGTGACTGGTCCTGGCAGGGCCGTATCCTGACCCGCGAAGGCCAGGAGCGTTGGGCCGAGATCAAGGCGATCACCCGTCGCCTCGAAGATGGCGCCTACGTCTGGGACGGTATCGTCTGGGACATCACGAACAGCAAGCGCATCGAGCTGGAGCTGGCCAGCTCCCGGGAGCAATTGCGCGAATTGTCGGCACACTTGGAGAGTGTGCGGGAAGAGGAAAAGGCCCGTATTGCCCGGGAAGTTCACGATGAGCTGGGCCAGATGCTGACGGTGTTGAAGCTTGAAACATCCATGTGTGAGTTGGCCTATGCGCAACTCGACCCGGGTCTGCAGGAGCGGCTTAACAGCATGAAGCGCCTGATCGCCCAGTTGTTCCAACTGGTGCGGGACGTGGCGACGGCGTTGCGCCCGCCCATCCTGGACGCCGGCATTGCCTCGGCCATCGAATGGCAGGCCCGGCGCTTCGAGGCGCGTACGCAGATTCCTTGCCTGGTGCAGGTGCCGGACAACCTGCCAACCCTGAGTGACGCCAAGGCCATCGGCCTGTTTCGGATTCTTCAGGAGGCGCTGACCAACGTGATGCGCCATGCCCAGGCGCATACCGTGGAGTTGACGCTGGTCCAGCAAGGTGCTGATTTATGTCTGACGGTCAGCGACGACGGTGTAGGATTTATTGCCGATACGAGCCGGCCCACATCCTTTGGTTTGGTTGGCATGCGCGAACGGGTGCTGATCATGGGTGGGCAATTGACCTTGGACAGCGAGCCGGGGGAGGGCACGACCCTGTCGGTGCGGGTGCCGTTGCAGGAGGCCTGATGGTCTTGGGTTGCCTGGGCTGGCGCCTTCGCGAGCAAGCCCGCTCCCACCTTGTATCGGGGTGGATTCAAGATGTGTGTTTACCGCCGATCCATTGTGGGAGCGGGCTTGCTCGCGAAAGCGGTGTATCGGCTTGCAAGGATGTCGAGCGTAAAGTAGCCATTGCGAACCCGTTCGCGATGAGATCCTGAATCTGGAGAGCAATGTGATCCGTGTACTGGTAGCCGAAGACCACACCATCGTCCGCGAAGGCATCAAGCAGTTGATCGGCCTGGCCAAGGATCTGGTGGTGGTAGGGGAGGCGAGCAATGGCGAACAATTGCTCGAGACCCTGCGTCACGTGCCCTGCGAAGTAGTGCTGCTGGACATTTCCATGCCGGGGGTCAACGGCCTGGAGGCGATCCCACGGATCCGGGCGCTGAACAATCCGCCGGCCATCCTGGTGCTGTCGATGCATGACGAGGCGCAAATGGCTGCTCGCGCGCTGAAAGTCGGCGCCGCCGGCTACGCGACCAAGGACAGCGACCCGGCCCTGCTACTCATGGCGATTCGCAAGGTAGCGGCCGGTGGACGCTACATCGACCCGGATCTGGCCGACCGCATGGTCTTCGAAGTCGGCCTCACCGATACGCGGCCGCTGCACTCGCTGTTGTCCGAACGTGAATTCTCGGTCTTCGAACGCCTGGCCCAGGGGGCCAACGTCAACGACATCGCCCAGCAACTGGCCCTGAGCAGCAAGACCATCAGCACCCACAAGGCGCGGCTGATGCAAAAGCTCAACATCACCTCGCTGGCCGAGCTGGTGAAATATGCGATGGAGCACAAGCTGCTCTAAACTCCGCAATTTCCCCTGTGGGAGCGGGGGGTGGGGCGCGGCCGCGGGGGGGCCGTAACACGCGAGGGGGGAGGGAAACCGACTCAGCCCGGGCGCGCGCGGG